>JAISSG010000102.1 GCA_031273185.1 Treponema sp.
CTGGGGACTGGGGACTGGGGACTGGGGGTTATTGTCCGATTCCCTAGTCCCTAGTCCCTGATCCCTAGTCCCTGATCCCAATTCCCTAGTCCCTAGTCCCTGATCCCTAGTCCCTGATCCCAATTCCCTAGTCCCTAGTCCCTGATCCCCAGTCCCTGATCCCGATTCCCTAGTCCCTAGTCCCTGATCCCCAGTCCCCTTCCTTTCCAACGCCCGCCTGCCGACCATCACTTCAAGGTAAAACAGTTCCTCGTATATCAGCGTTTTTTTCGCCTGTTCCAGTTCCGATGCCGAGGCGGGAAAGTGGATGGCTTTGATGGCGGCGGCTTTGGGGAGCAGGCCGTACCGTGCGATGATCTCGGCGGGAAGCTCGTCCTCCACTTGAGCGGCGTACTGCTCGACTGCGCGAGTGACAAAGCGGCGGAGCATGGCGTTGGTCAGTCCGGCGCTCAGGGGGTACACGGGCAGAACACGGTTGCCGGCTGCGCCGTGGTCGGCATCAAGCGGCTCTATCTCGAAAGAGCTTGACTGAATGTCGCCGTACTTGTAGTAAAACCGGCCCCAGAGCCGGAAGCGCCCGCCCGGCACAAGCTGTTTCTCCAGCCAGGGGCGGTTGAAGCAGAGGAGCGCGGCCCTGCCGCTTTCGTCCTCGACGTAGACCTTGAGCGTCCGCATCCTGCCGTAGCCGATCCAGTCCTTCGCCACGACGCTGACCTCGGTGCAGACCTGCCCCCGGTGAAAATCGCCGATGGGGACTTTCACGCTGCGGTCTTCCCAGTCGCGGGGGTAGTGGCAGAGCAGGGCGGCCACGTTTCCCACGCCCAGCCGGGCGAACTTTGGGACAAGGACGGGGCCAATGCCCCGTATTGCGGTCAGGGGGACGGCAAGGGAGCGGAGCAGCATAGCGAATCAAGCGTAGCAGATACGGCGGGGATAGTCGAGGCAGAGCGGATGCTTTGAATATGTCACCTCAGTGACAAAAGTTCGCGGCTTGCCTGCCTTCTTACAAGAGGGGGCTGGGAGCTTTCGGAAAGGAGGATGAGTATTCTTATGCCGGTTTCACTCAGGGGAGGGCCGGAAAAACGGCACAGGGTGCCTGTTGCCGAAATTATCGCAAGCAATACCTGCTCGTTCCTTGTGCCGCTGGCCCGGGTTATATAAAAAAGAAAAGCCTGTATCGCGATGCCGCCCGGATCAACGCCGATAGCCCTGATCGCGGACACTGCCGCCACTTTTATTGCCGGATCGGTCTCTTTGCGGAAAACGTCAAGCAGCCAGGGAATTGTTTCCTGGGAACCGATCCTTCCCAAAAGATTAAACGCGCCAAGCCGGGATTGTATGGGCGCCTCTTCCGCGCAAAGTTTCAGCAAAAAAGTTGCCCAGGAAGGTTCGTCCGGCCCAACCTTGCCTGCGTTTATCGCGGCGCGTATTTCTTCAAGCCTGGCCCTTGTTTCATGATCGGTTGCCGGCAAATCCTGCATATATACAGATTGGGGCCGCCCTGTTCCGTAAGAGCCTTCGGGAACAGGCCCGTAGACGCTGGGTTTTTCCGGCAGGGCGCGATCTTCAATTTTATATGCGTACATTATCCAGTCCCTTCCGCCTGAGTAAAGAACGCCGTCATCCCCAAATGCCGGAATCGCGGCTGCGTTTTGAAGAAACGTAAACCACAGCCTCCTTCCGTCATGGGAAAAACCCGTGGCCCCGTCTTTGCTGAGAACATAAATGCCCCTTTCATCAAAAAGCATTTCCGTTTCAAGCTCAGGACTTGCGCCTGTCCTGATTAATTCGGCAATGTGGCTGTAGCCGCTCCAAAGCACCGTTCTTTCATCCAGCGAAACAAGGACTATTCTGCCGTCGCCGAGGACTGCCGCGACATTGTTTCCCCTGCTGGCCGCCGCCAGCGGGCCGGATGGAAGCCTGGGCAAAAGCGAAAAATGGACCTCGCTCTGGGCCGAAATATACCAGTCTTCAATAGACCCGAGTATTTCCATGGTCCCGTCCGCGTACAAGACCGTTAACCGCGAACCTTCGGTTTTCGAACCCCCGGTTTGCGAGCCGAAAGTTCGCGGCTGTTCGATTGAAAGAAGGGCTGCCGGCGTGTTGGAAAGAAACCACACGCGAGAGCTTCCAAAAGGATCGATACGATGAACCTCGTTATTTTCCAGCGCGAAAATTATCCCCCCGCCCCGATCCAGCCTGGGCGCGATAGAAAAGGAAGTTTCAAAAGTTTTTGTCCATAAAAGATTTCCCGCAGCCGTGTAACAGAAAATTTTTTTATCGGTCGGGACAAAAAGCCTTCCGTCCCAGCCTATGGCTATCCTGGCGCAAAGAGGGCTTCCGGGGTTGCGCTGCCACAGTTCCCGCCCGGCGCGATTGACGGCTATCAATACGCCGTTTGTTCTTGAAAAGTATGATGTGCCTTCTCGTGATCGCGTAACAAAAGGGCTTATTCTGCCTCTTGCCGAATAATTCCACAGGGGGGTCCCGAAAGTAGAGTACGCCCTGATATTCCCCCCGTCCATGGCGATAACCACGGAATATGCCTGCACATGGGGCAGGGACAGCACCGTCCCCCCCAAAGCCTGCCGCCAATAGGGAGCGCTTGTAATAAGACCCTGTTCGCGCCCGGCCACAGTTTCGCTTTGAGAAAAAACGGGAACTGCCGCAAAAAACAAGAAGACGCACTTTTTCAAGAATAGATCCATTGCTTTAAGTATACTGCAAAAAAAATTAGGAATTCCACCACGGGCCACGAGCCACGAACAGGCCGCAGGCGCAGGGCTTGCCCAGCGGCATAGCGTCCCGCCTGCTTGCGAAGCTCGCCGCCCTCGCCCGGCCTTAGCCCAATCCTGCGGGGGCCTGGCATGTTCAAGCGCCCGCCAGCGCAATATGCGCCAACATCCCCCTCCCGGCCCCACCTAGAGTAGAAAAGGCAAGCAAACAGGTACGAATAAGTAGAGAAAGAAACCGAATAAGTAGAAAGTGCAATTGGAAAACCGGCTTCCGCCCCTTATACTGTTTTATTCGTAAGTTATATACGGGTAAAGGCATTCCGTATGAAACAGGCATTGGATGGCCAGCCGCCGCCTGCGTCCAGCGGCAAGCAAACACTCGGGCGTTTGCCCGCGAAAAGGAGGTGCCGGGAACAGGCGATAATTCGCAATAAATTGCCCCGTTATCAAGCCTGTGGCTGGCAAGCCCACGGTTTGCGCCACATTGAATGTCATTCAATACGGGCCTGAAACAGGAGCCGTTTATTTTATTCCAAACATAAGGAGAAATACATTATGGGAAAGAGGGTTTTTTTGGCGTTACTGGCAGTGACGCTCGTGGCGGGCGGCGTGTTCGCCCAGGAGGGCATTTTTGACTACATCTGTGTCTACAACAAAAACGAATCGGGGTTTTTCCTCGACCAGAAACCGATTAGGTTTCTCAATACCGAGGGGTTTAGTTTCAACAAGACATCCTACAGGTACCAAACGACGGATTCGGAGGTGGTCATCAACGCGCATCTGACATGGGCCGCGATCCTAAAACCGGGCAACAGGTATGACGTGCAGATCAACGGCAAGAAAAAAGAGAGGTCCTACACGCTGAATGACGGGATCAATAATTTCTCGATTGATGTCCTTGATGCCGGGAGAGTCCTTGCCACCTACACTGTAACGCTGGAGAAGACAAGTTCGGCTCCGACTCCTCCGCCCGCGCCTCCCGGGCCGGTGTTGTCAGGAGTCAGCGTCAGCAAATCCAGCAGCGGCACAATCTATGTTGACATTCGGACTGAAACCCAAAGAGTCCAGACGGAACAGGCAAACTTTGAAATTGTATGGAAAAACTGGGCTCGCGGCATGACTGCGGAGAGTCTCCGAAATGCCGAAGGCGCGTCCGATGACGCTACATGGAAAACCATGGGGAACCCGGTTCAGTACGGCTCGCAGGCGCAACCCGGTCTCCGCTATAGTATTACAAGCAGGCCTTTTGGAGGTAATACCGGTTTTGGAACCGACGGCAATATAGTTGTCAGGGGCCGCACAAAAGACAGCAGGGGCTGGGGGCCGTGGGTTTACTTCCTCGGCGGCGCCAACAGCGATGCCCCGTTACCGTAACCTTTAGGAAAATCTATCCGTGCGATTGCCCGTCTGCCGCCAGCTTTAACGGCGCAGGCGGGCGGCATAACCTTGCCATTGCCGGGGCCTATTGCTTTGCCTCGTTCCAGTACCGATCCATCAGGCCAAGGTTTTCCTGCCGCATCTCCTGGCCCGTTTCCTTCATTTTTTTTTCAACGCGCCTGAACCGCTCGACAAATTTGCTGTTCGTGCGGCGAAGCGCCGTTGATGGCTCCGCCTTGAGGTAGCGGCACAGGTTAACCGCCGAAAACAAAAGGTCGCCCAGCTCTTCCTCGATTTTCTCGCTTGCCTCTCCCCCTTTCGCCGCTTCCAGCACTTCGGCAAGCTCCTCCCGTATTTTGTCCGCAACCCCTTCAATGTTCGGCCAGTCAAACCCGGCCTTTGCCGCTTTTTTCTGGAGCTTGTACGCGCGGTCAAGGGGAGGGAGGCCGCCGCTGACCGAGTCAAGGATCGAGTCCTTTGGCTTGCGCCCCTCCTGCTCGACCTTGATTTTCGCCCAGTTGTCCATCACCTCGCTGGAATCCCTGACGACTGTCTCGGCAAAGACGTGGGGATGCCGCCTGACCAGTTTTTCGGAAATGGTTGTAAAGACATCGGCCAGCGAAAAGGCACCCTGCTCCTCGTGCATGTATGCAATCATCGTTACCGCAAGGAAAATATCCCCCAGCTCCTCGCAGACATGGGCCGAATCTTTGCTGTCAATGGCCTCGATGCACTCAAAGGTTTCCTCGATTAGGCAGCCGCGAAGCGAGGACGGGTTTTGCTCCCGGTCCCAGGGGCAGCCGCCCGGTCCGCGAAGGCGGACAACAATGTCGTATAACTGCCGGAAGGCTTCTTCGGGCCGCTTCCCTCCCGTCGGGACCGGCTGCACTGCCTGCAAAGTTGGGTGTGCCATGCTTTAGTTCTACCACGGCGGGGCTGTGGCGGGAAAGCCCGGGGGCGGGAAATTCCCGAAAAATGCCCTTGAGAAAAAACCGCCGTTAGGTTATGCTACCGCTTGGGAGGAAGTCTGTGGACGCAGGAATTACCATAACCGGCAGTAATTTTGAGCAGGAGGTATTGGCATCCCCGGTACCGGTCTTGCTTGATTTTTGGGCATCGTGGTGCGGGCCGTGTAAAATGATCGGTCCCTTTATCGATCAGATAGCCAACGAATACGCGGGAAGAATAAAAGTAGGCAAGGTGAACGTTGACGAGGAAAACGAGCTTGCGGGCCAGCACGGGGTCGTGTCTGTCCCAACCCTTATACTGTACAGGAACGGGGCGATAGCCGGGCAGAAATGCGGCGCCGCCCCCAAGCGGGACATAGAATCTATGTTCAAGGATATAGTCTAGCCAACGCGCAGGCAAAATTCCCAACGCTGTAAATACTTCCTCTCCCCCGCCCGCTGGCTTTGCAAAGCACAGCGTTACCTGTTCCCTTTCGTTCACAGTTCCAGCGAGCGGCTTTCGATTTTTTCCAGCGCGTATTTGGCAAAATCGGCGACCTTCATCGCGGGAAGCTGCCTGCCGTCGCGCAGGCGTATCGACACGGTGCCCTCGTCCACCTCGCGCTGTCCGGCGACCAGCATGTACGGTATCTTGCGGTTCTGGCAGTCCCGGATTTTCGCGTTGAGCCGCTCGTCGCCTAACTCGGCGGTGACACGCAGGTCGCGGGCTTTCAGCTCGGCGGCGACTTGTTCCGCGTAACCGTTGAAGCCCTCCGCGACGGGGATCACGGCGGCCTGCTCGGGGGCGATCCACGCGGGGAACGCGCCGCCGAAATGCTCGACCAGCACGCCGAAAAACCGCTCAAGACTGCCAAGCAGGGCGCGGTGGATCATGTAGGGCCGCTTGTGCTGGCCGTCCGCATCGACAAAGGTCATGTCGAAACGCTCAGGCTCGTTGAAGTCAAACTGGATCGTCGTCATCTGCCATTCGCGGCCCAGCGCGTCGTTGATTTTCAGGTCGATCTTGGGGCCGTAGAACGCGCCGCCGCCCTCGTCTATCTGGTACTCAAGCCCCTCGGCGACAACGGCCTTGCGAAGGCTTTCCAGCGCGGCGTCCCAGCGGCTCTGCTCGCCCACGCTGTCCTTGGGCTTGGTCGCCAGGTACGCCTTGACATCCTTGAAGCCGAACACCCGCCACAGCGAAAGGCTGAACCGCAGCACTTCCAGTATCTCCGCCTCCATCTGCTGGGGCGTGCAGAAAATGTGGGCATCGTCCTGGGTAAAGCCCCGCACCCGCAACAGGCCGTGCAAAACGCCTGATCGCTCGTAACGGTACACCGTGCCAAGCTCCGCCCAGCGCAGGGGCAGGTCCCGGTAGCTTCGCCCCTTGCTCTTGTAGATTAAAATGTGAAAGGGGCAGTTCATCGGCTTGATGAAATAGTCCTGCTTGTCGATCTCCATCGGGCTGTACATTCCTTCTTTGTAAAAGCCCAGGTGCCCCGACGTTTCCCACAGCCAGCTTTTGCCGATGTGCGGCGTAAACAGTATCTCGTAGCCGTTGCGGTAATGCTCCCTCCGCCAAAAGTCCTCGATGGCGACGCGGGCACGCCCGCCGTTGGGGTGCCAGTAGATCAGCCCCGCCCCGGCCTCCTCGTGCACCGAGTACAGGTCAAGCTCCTTGCCCACGCGGCGGTGGTCGCGTTTCTCGACTTCTTCGAGAAACGCAAGGTAGGCTTTCAGGTCTTTGGGTGTTTCCCAGGCAGTGCCGTAGATGCGGGTAAGCATGGGGCGTTTCTCGTCGCCGCGCCAGTACGCCCCGGCGATGCTTTGCAGCTTGAAGGCGGCCCAGTTTATCTCCCTGGTATTGGCGACATGCGGCCCCCGGCAGAGGTCGGTCCACAGCACCGTGCCATGTTCGTCGCGGTTTTCGTAGATCGTAATTGCCTCGCCATCGGGCAGGCCGCCGATCAGCTCGGCCTTGAATTCCTCGCCGGAAAAACGCCGCAACGCCTCGTCCCGGCTGACCGTTACCTGTGCGAAGTCCTGCCGCGACTCGACGATGCGCTTCATTTCGGCCTCAATCGCCGGAAGATCATCGGCGGTGATGGGCCGGGGCAACAGGAAATCGTAGTAAAAGCCGTTCTCGATGGACGGCCCGATGGCGACTTTTGTTCCTGGGAACAGCGTAACCACCGCCTGGGCCATGACGTGGCTTACCGAATGGCGTATTGTCGCCAGCTTCTCAGATTGCTTGCTTGTTTCGGGCATGGCTCAGGCTAACATTTTTTCGAAAAATGGGGAATGGGTGCCAAAAAGCATGGTCGCAAACTGCATCCTGCCGTCTGCTGTAGCAAAACGCGGCTCGTTGACAAGGGAAAAAGCGATGGTATACTTGTAAAAAAGGAGGCGTAAATGCTTGCGGTAAAAGGCAGATACAATGGGGCAACGGTTGTCCTTGACACTATGCCGCCCGTTAAGGAATGCGACGTTATCGTAAATTTCCCGGACATTCCTTCCCTTGACGACGGTTCCCTGGCGTATCTTTTCAGAGACTATGTGGACGATGGCATCCGCGAGCCGATTGTTGATTTTGGCAACGCCGTAGGGAATGAACAGTAACCACAAAAAACGGGCTTGCCCGGGAACCTGGCTGGTCCCGGGCAAGCCCGGTTTTTCTCGCCAGAGGCGACTACGCGCCCCTGCTTCCCGAAAAGGCTAGCGCCTTCCCCCCGAAGAGGGCGGCGGCGGCGGTGGGGGCGGCGGCGCGCGCCTCCCTCCCCCCTGCCGCCTTCCTGCCTTGTTCTCGGTAAGCGTTATCTGGATCGCCTCCACGTAGCGCCGCTGGCCGGGGGTGCCCGCGTCGGCGCCGTTCGCCACCCAGGTAGTCCAGGCGTTGTTCTGGAAAACCATGTACTGCACGTCATACCGGTCGTCCAGCTCCCCGGTCAGCTCCACCTGGATCGCCTCGATAGGCTTGCTCGCCCCGATCTCTCCGGCAACGT
>JAISSG010000110.1 GCA_031273185.1 Treponema sp.
GAAAACATGGGCAAACATGAAATGCTATCTTCGTGACAACGTGCAAGATTTTTCATCTGTCGATTCTGCAATTTATAATTATTTCGGAGTTCCAGTTAGTTAACTTAAAGTGCTATAATAGCAATAGAACTGCATTTTTTCCAAGAAAATATTATATCTGAATTAAGAAGACGTTATGGCAATCGTCCAATAATTTCTGCTACTTATGGCAGATATAGGTATGGAACGGCTTTTTGGGGTGATGCCAATAATAGAAGATTTATAGTTTATGAAATTGGAACAGGTACACCCCTAGAAACTGTAACATATATAAATGCTAATTGGTTACACCCTCTAGTGTTCTGTAAAATACAAATGACAAAGTATATTGCTTCGTTAATTCCTTATTTGATAAGGAATTAACGAATATACGAATTAAGCAAACTGAATATTACAGAACACTAGAATGGTCATAAAATAGTAATGTATTAACTTATGACTATTGACATAGAAAAAGCCCGGCTTTTTGCCCGCATCGACGTAATAGGCGCGGACGGGGATCTGCTTTTCCAAGAGGCTCCCCGGCCTGGTGCAGGATTTCCCCTTGATGGCGAGCCTGTTCTTGTCCGCCTCCAGCGCGCGGTCGATGGCGGGCGGGCTGGTCGGCAGCAGCGGCTTCCCGACCCCGGGGGTGATGCGGAAGGGCAGTTCAAGAAACGGCATCTGCTGCCGCATGAAGGGGGGCCAGTATCTTCCGCGCCGGTACCAGAGGAACGCCCATACCCTGCGCAAGACGGCGGCGAACTCGCCTGAATAGACCGGTTTCCTGCCGCCGCCGTTCCGCCGTTTGTGGGGAGCGGCTTCAAGCCTGATCGTCTGCCCGCCCATGAGCGCCGTGGCGGATTTCCCCCAGTTGGCCAAAAGGTGCAGGGCGTATTTGCGGTTGTAATCGGTGGTTTTGGCCAGTTCGTCGAGGATGCGCGTCTTATCTTTCCTCCCCGCCTTCTGGTACCGCTTGCTGGCTTCTCTGGCAAGCGCCTTTTTCTCGTGCATGTTCAAACCCATTTCGCTTTCCGAACCCTCCTTCGGATAAGCGTATTTGGGTTAGGATTTTATTTTGAGGCATGCCCCTTTTTCGGTTAGATTTAACGTGAGGCAATTCGCGGTATTGAAAGGCCTGCGCCAATGTGGTATGCTGTGCCCATAACAGACGGTATCGGGGGACGCAATGACCGTAGCGGAAGCAATTTCAATTCTTGAAGGACAGTTTTTTTCTGGCGAGGACGAGGCGGGCCTGGAGATAGCCTCCGCCTGCGGTTCTGACCTAATGAGCGATGTTATGGCCTTTGTCAAGGACCGCGTGCTTCTTTTGACAGGGCTGGTAAACCCGCAGGTTATCCGTACCGCGACCCTGCTCGACATTCATGCCGTGGTTTTTGTGCGGGGCAAGGCGCCCAGCCGCGACATGATCGACATGGCGAAAGAGGCGGACATAATTTTGGCCGGCACCAAGCTCTCCATGTTCCTCTCCTGCGGCAAGCTCTACGAAGCGGGCCTGAAAACCGGCGGCATGCGGGCAATCTAGGCCGCCCTAAAGGGCCGCCCTTTAGGGCGCAGACCCTACATCCTGAATTCCGCGCCAAGGTACACTTCCCGGACCATCTCGTTGGAGAGAATCGCCTCGCGGTCGCCCCGCGCCACTATCGATCCGTCGGCGATGATGAACGCCTCGGTGGTGATTTCCAGCGTGTCCCGGACGTTGTGGTCGGTGATAAGCACGCCGATGCCCTTCTCGGCAAGCCGGCGGATTATCTGCTTGATTTCATACACGGCGATGGGGTCGATGCCGGCAAACGGCTCGTCCAGCAGGAGGAATTTCGGCTCGGTGGCAAGGGCGCGGGCGATTTCCGTGCGCCGCCGCTCGCCGCCGGAAAGGGTATAGCCGTACTGCTTCCGTATCCTGTCGATGCCGAATTCGCCCAGCAGGCTTTCCAGCCGCTCCTTTTTGGCGGCCTTGTCGATGTCGCGCCTGCTTTCGAGAATCGCCCAGATGTTCTGCTCCACGGTCAGCTTGCGGAAAATCGATGCCTCCTGCGGCAGGTAGGCGATGCCCTGGCGGGCCCGGCGGTACATGGGCTTTTCGGTGATGTCCAGGCCGTCCATGCTGACAAAGCCCGCGCTGGGCCGCAAAAAACCGACTATCATGTAGAAAATTGTCGTCTTTCCCGCGCCGTTCGGCCCCAGTAGGCCCGCGACCTCGCCGTTGCACATGGTAAAGTTGACGCCGCGCACCACTTCCTTTTTCCCAAATCGCTTGTATATGTCTGTCACGCCCAGGGTATGCGGCTCCAGCGCGGCGGGGACAGCGGCTCCAGTAGAAGCTGCGGCTTCTGAGGGAACGGCTTTTGCCTCGGCGGCGTATTCGGCGGCTGCGGGCTCGGCGGCAAAGCCGGGGTATTCTTCCACGGGCTAGTTCTTTATCGTTCCCGACACGGCGCCTTCCATAGTCACGTCGTCGGTCTCCAGATCCACCCGTATGCGGTCGGCGCGGAATTCGTCGTCCTTTTTGTACACCACGGGAAAGCCGGAAAGGTCCAGGAGTTTCTCGTTTCTGCGGTAGACGGCGTACTCGGAACGGCAGACCATGTCATCCTTGAACAGGCGCACCGAAATCTGAAAGACCGTAACCTCTGCCCGATCGTCGTATTCGATGAAGTTGCCTTTTGCCACCAGCTCGTTTTTTTTGTCCTCAAGGGTGGAGTTGCCTTCCAGCCGGGCGATCTTGCGAGTCCGGTCGTAGCGGAGCCGGTCGGTCTGAAAGATGATCTCCTTTTCCTCTTCCATGCCCCACACCTCGCCAATGCAGTCGATAAACTGGTTGTCGTTGCCCTGTATCTCTATGCGGCTGGCCTTCAGCAGCAGGTTGTCCGAGCGGACTTCCGCATTGCCAGACAGGATGGTGACTTCCCTGCCCAGGGCCCTGGTCCCGGACATCCTGTCCGCCCTGAAAGTAAAGATATCTGCGCTGGCGCTGGCCGCGGCGAACAGCAGGCAGGCAAGGGCGGCGGCAATTCTCTGGCACATGATCATTCGCCTTCGCCGCTATCGCCGGCATCAGCGGCAATCTCGGCGGCGGTAGTTTCCTCGGCCACGCTTTCTTCGGCCTCCTCCTCGTCATCGTGAATGTAGCTGCCGCCAGCGCCGCCGGAGAATCCCCAGGTGCGCTGACGGGCATTGGCATGGAACCCGATGCCGGTAAAAACCGTGCCGTTTTCCTGGTAGATGTATACCTCTTCCTCGTCCCCGCCGGAAAGGGTCCTTGGCTTGTCCCTCCATTCAAGCGATTCGGTTTCGATGATGATGTCTTCCGACTCAACCTCAAGCCGCACCCCGCCGCCCATGCGTATGTCCCCGGAATCTATCTCAAACGAGGCGTTTCCGGCCCTCCCGTAGGCGTTTACGTCCTCGCCCCGGTTGCCGAACTGCTCGAACGAGAAATTCCGCAGTTCCATGACCCGGCGAGACTCGTAGCGCTCGACCCGTTCCGCCTGCAGCCTTGCCTGGGGGTCGGCGGATCGCACCCGCACGTACTCGACGTTGTCCATCACGATGTCCGGCAGGCCGCTGTCGGCCCCGCCCTGGTTGCCGTAGTCGAAAGAACAAGAACAAAGAGCAAAGAGCAGAGAGCAGAGAGCAAAGAGAAGCGGTATGTGCTTTGTTTCTTTTTTCATTTTTCCTTTTTCACTTGTTTTGCGGCGGCGATGAAATCCCTGAACAGCGGCGCGGCGGCGGTGGGCTTCGACTTGTACTCCGGGTGGAACTGCACGCCCAGGCCCCAGGGGTGATCCGGCCATTCGACGCACTCCACCAGGCTGCCGTCCGGGGTCAGCGCGGCGATCTTCAGGCCGGCGCCGGTCATCTCGTCGCGGTATTTGTTGGAAAACTCGTAGCGGTGGCGATGTCGCTCCCATATCCGCTCCTTGCCGTAGGCGGCGTGAATGCGGGTTCCCGGCCCCGCGACCGATTCGCTGGAGCCAAGCCGCATGGTTCCCCCGAAATTGACCTGGCCTACCTGTTCCTCCAAAAGGCTCACCACCGGGTGCCTCGAATCCTGGTTGAACTCGGCGGAATCCGCGTCGGCCCAGCCAAGCACGTTCCGGCCCCAGTCAATTATCATAACCTGCATCCCCAGGCAGATGCCGAGGTAGGGGACCTTATGCGTCCGCGCCCAGGCAGCCGCCCGCACCATGCCGTTTATCCCCCGCTGGCCGAAGCCGCCGGGTATCAGAACGCCATCAATATTGGTAAATACATCGGCGTCTTCCCCCTCTTCCAGGCTGGACGAATCGAGCTTTACCGGCTCAACCTCGACCCCGCACTCCAGCCCCGCGTGGAACAGCGCCTCGTACACGGACTTGTACGCGTCCTGCAAATCGAGGTATTTTCCCACGATGCCGATGCGAACCTTGCCCGTGCGGGCGCCGTACCGGGCCATCATCGAATGCCAGGGCTCCAGGTTCGAATGGCGGCACTCCACCCCCATCTTTCTCAGCAGAACCTGGTCCAGCTTCTGCCCAAAAAACATCAGGGGTATTTCATAAATTGTAGTGTCTATGTTGCGGGAAGTAAATACCGCATTGGGATCGATGTTGCAAAACAGGGCGATTTTCCGGCGGGCAGGCTCCTCCAGCATCACCGGGGAGCGGCAGATCAAGATGTCGGGCTGAATCCCCATTTCCTGCATCGCCTTGACCGAATGCTGGGTGGGCTTGGTTTTCAGCTCGCCCCCGGCAACCTCGGGGATCAGGGTCAGGTGGACGGAAAGGGCGTTTGTCCTGCCCAGTTCGTGGATCATCTGCCGCGCCGCCTCCAGGAAGGGGATGGACTCGATGTCCCCCACCGTCCCGCCGATTTCGATGATCACCACGTCGGTCTCGCTGTCCTCCTTGGCCGCTGTCAGTATCCTACTTTTGATTTCGTCGGTGATGTGGGGGATAACCTGCACGCAGCGCCCCAGGTAGCGCCCCTCCCGTTCTTTTTCTATGACCGATTTGTACACCTGCCCGGTGGTTATCGAGTTTGCCTTGCTCAGGTGCCCCTTGGTAAACCGGGCGTAATTTCCCAGGTCAAGGTCTGTTTCCGCCCCGTCGTCGGTAACGTACACCTCGCCGTGCTCGTAGGGGCTCATCGTCCCCGCGTCCACGTTGATGTAGGGGTCGCACTTGACCATGCGGACGTTCAGCCCCCGGCCCTCAAGCAGGGCGCCGATGGAAGACGCGGCAACCCCCTTCCCCAAACTGGAACACACGCCGCCCGAGACGAAAATAAACTTGTTCATGTAGTAATAGTATGGCGGTTTTCGGAGGGATTTTCAATATGGCGAATTGCCCCAAAACCAAAAATCTAGCCCAAATTACCAGTTCCTGCCCGAGACGGAGGGTCAAATGGGGTTAGACGTGCAAGCCGGGAAAAAGACAAGGCACAAGGCCGCGATAAGGCCCCCATAAGGCCAGTTTTGCCAGACCCTGACCCTAACCGACACCGGTTCTGGCTGGACACAGCTATGCGCCCCGCTCAATAACATCTGCCGCTGAACCAGGGAACACGTCGCCAAGCGCAGCGTCCTCAAGATAAAAAGCCCCCTTGACAGCATTTTGTGACTTCGTATAAAATTAAACAGCCTTCGTTTTACACCCAATTTGGGTATATAAAGCGACACTTTGTTCGCTTTATATACCAATGCAGGGGTTAAAATGAAACCGTTTTACATCAAGAGGGAGGCAAAATTGCGAAATTCGCCTACAAGGAGTTATATGCCATTTACCCTAAACTTGATTTTAAGATAATGTATTAAGGAATGACTGAATAAAGAATGCGCTTTACGGCGCAGTAGGCATTATAATGAACCTTTAAGTTTCTGTTTCTTCAATTTCAGTAAATCCGCTTATTATGTCGCATATTTCGGATAAAATATCGTTTGGTAGCTTTTCAACAAACTTGGCGTCTCGTGCGGTTAAATCAAGGGCTTTTACTTGATCGGTCATAACAACGCCCGTTGTTGTCGTTCTATCGTCAAGTTTAATGTGTATGGCTATGTTTCTGTCTGTGTTGGTAACAGGGCATACTAACGCAACGCCTCGGGCAAAATTATTAAAACTGGCATTGCTCACGACAACGGCAGGGCGGTGTCCTTGTTGTTCATGCCCTTTGGTCGGGGCGAAATCCATTTTAATTATATCGCCCTGTTGTGG
>JAISSG010000162.1 GCA_031273185.1 Treponema sp.
GTTATGGGCTTGATCTTCCCGAGCAGGCGGCGCTGGAAAAGGCGGCACTTATGTCCGCGCTGGAACGGGACATCGCGGCCTTTGCCGACGGCAGTGATACCCTTATCGGCGAACGCGGGCTGACACTTTCCGGCGGGCAGAAACAGCGGGTCGCCATCGCCCGTGCTCAGGTGATGAACAGCGAAATTCTCATCCTTGACGATTCGCTGTCGGCGGTTGATGCGGAGACCGAACGGAAAATTCTTGACGCGCTGTTGCTGGAGAGAAAAGGTAAAACAACGATAATCATTTCACATCGGGTTTCAACGCTTCGCTATGCGGACAAGGTGCTTGTTCTTGACGGGGGAAGGCAGAGCGAATACGGCAGCCCGGCAGAGTTGGCGAACAGCGGGGGATTTTACTCGCGCATGGCTGCCCTGCAGCAGCTTGATTCGGACGGTGTGCAGCATGGCTGATTACTTTGAGACCGATACGATCACCAAGGAGTACGACGGCAAACTGGTGCGCCGCATACTCTCGTACCTCAAGCCCTACCGTTTGCTGGTGTTCCTGACACTCGCCGCTCTGGTGGTTTCAACCCTCGGCGAATTGTACATCCCTGTGCTGCAACAGCGGATTATCGACGGCTCGATACTGGCGCGCTTTCTCGCTTTCAAAAGCGATGCCCAGCAGAACCTCAGCGACGAGGCAGCGGCTGTTTGCGCCGAATTTACCGCCCTGCCCGGTACGCTTGCATTTGGCGGCATGGTCTTTGTCCCGCAGAACCAGCGCACGGTGATGCAGGGCAGGGTGGAGCAGGAACTGCGGGACAAAGGCGTTCTCGACTCCGTCTTCTGGTACGCCTTTTCCTGCACGGCGAACAATCCCGCAGTACCGCTGTTGCGTAAACACGAATCGTTGTTCCTGCTGGCAGATGACGGCAGCGGCGGCGCGGCAATCAGGATAACCGACCTTAACTCACTGCCAGCCAGCGAAATTGCGATCATCCGCAAAGGTGACATCGCCAGCGTTATTCGCGGCGGGATTATTTTTCTGGCCTTGCTCATTTTTGTCTTTATCTTTACCTTCTCGCAGATATGGACGGCAAACCTGATGACCCAGCGGGTAATGAAGGACATACGTCTAGGGCTGTTCAGGAAAACCCTTTCCCAGTCAACGGCGTTCCTCTCCCGCCATCCGGTCGGACGTATCGTCACCCGCCTTACCGGTGATGTCGAGACGATGGAAGAATTTTTCACCACGGTGCTGGCGGCGTTCCTAAAAGACATCTCCGTCATGGCGGGGGTATTGGTAACGCTGTTTATACTGTCCCCCCAGCTTGCCCTCTGCGTAATTGCAACCCTGCCGCCGGTCGTCATCGTTACCCTTATCAGCAGGGTAAAGGCGCGGGACGCATTCCGCCGCCAGCGGACGGCATCGTCAAAGGTCTACGCCTACCTCGCCGAGCGGCTTGCCGGAATTCAGGTGGTGCAGCTTTTCCGGCGCGAGCAGAAAAGCGGCAGGGAATTTGCCGAACGCAACGACGAACTTTTGCACGCCAACCTTGGCGAAATGTACGTCTTTGCCACATTCCGTCCTGCCGTCGAGTGGTTTGCCACATTAACGGCTGCGGTTGTAATCGTCGTAGGCAGCAAGATGATCCTCTCGCTTTCGGTTTCGCTTGGGGTACTTATCGCCTTTGTCAACCTCGTGCAGATGTTCTACGCGCCGGTTACGGACATCGCCGAAAAGTACACCCTGTTGCAATCCGCAATGGCGGGCGGCGAGCGGGTGTTCAAGCTGATGGACACCGACGAGCAGATACCCGACACCGGCACAAAACCGGCGGCGATTCGCGGCCACGTCGAATTTGACAATGTGCGCTTTGCCTACAAAAGCGGCGAGGATGTGCTGCGCGGACTCAACTTTGCGATAAAGCCCGGCGAGATGGCGGCGATAGTCGGCTACACCGGCGCAGGCAAGACAACGATCATCAATGTACTGTCCCGGCTTTGGGACATCGATTCCGGCGAGATACGTCTGGACGGCATCCCGGTCAAGGACATCCCGCTTGACGACCTGCGCCGCGCCGTGCTGCCCGTCTTGCAGGACGTGTTTCTCTTTTCCGGCACGGTGGCAGAAAACATCAGCCTTGGCCTCGACCTTACCCCAGAGCAGATCATCGATGCGGCAAAGGCCGTCCACGCCCACGAATTTATCTCCCGTTTGCCGGAGGGCTACCAGACCATGCTGTCCGAAGGCGCGACAAACATCTCTTCCGGCCAGCGCCAGCTTATCAGCTTTGCCCGTGTCATCGCCCACAACCCCAAAGTGGTGATCCTTGACGAGGCGACCAGCTCCGTTGACACGGAAACCGAGCACCTGATCCAGATGGGCATCAAGCGCGTACTGTCCGGCAGGACCTCGTTTGTCATCGCCCACCGCCTTTCCACGATACGCAACGCCGACCGCATCCTTGTCCTTTCCGGCGGCACCCTTGCCGAAACCGGCACCCACGACGAACTGATTGCGAACAACGGCCTGTACGCGGGATTGTACCGTTTGCAGTACAGCGATCAGGTAACCGATAACACTTGACAGCATTTGCGGTTTGGTATAAAGTTAACTTATCCTTGGTTTGCATCATGAGGACTAAGGAATGAAGAAATGCGTCTACGGCGCAGTAGGCATTTATTGTATACATTGCGGGTTTTGCCCGCCCGCCTTACGGCGGCAAATATAAGGGGGTTTAAAATGAATGAAGAAAATAAGACTAGGGCATTATTTGTCGCCAATCTCGTCCGTTTGAGGAAGGAAGCCGGATTTTCACAATTTGTTATGGCTAAACAGGCAGGATTAACTCATAATTTTATCAATGATTTGGAAAATATGAAAAAAAATCCTTCTCTTAAAACGTTAGACCGGCTATCAAAAGCATTAAATGTTGACCCCTTACAGTTTTTTATAGACCCCAGCAATTGGAATAATGCAGATATACATTTTTTGACAATATTGGATAGTATCAATAAAAGTATAAACAAAATATTTGATAATTACCGAAAGAAAGCATAAAATGTATGATACAACGGCGATTTCTCGTTGGCCAGCGCACACAGGTGAATCTCAATCCATTTGCTTGCGTGTGCCAGTTTCGCAAAGAACACGATAGCTATTATGTCCTTCATCAGCTAGGCTTTGTTCATGCGTTTGTCGTGCATTATGACTTGACGTGTATTGGCAATTTAGAATATTTTGGTATAATGATCATATAAAACATTGGAGGAGATAAAAATAATGAATGAAATTGATTTTATGGAAGAATACAACGCCATATTTGAACGTTCATTGGTATTTTCCATAATATCGCGTTCTATGGGATTTGTATCATTGGAAAATCTATTGGATAAAGAGAAATATAACCAAAGAGATATATTTGAATATGGTATGCGTTTGATATTGGACGGTAAAACACCTGAAATAATAGAAAAAATATTTACTAATCTTATAAATCTTGAGACAGATAAGGAGAGAAAAATATTAAAAAATATGCAGAAAGACGCTGTCTTGTCAATACAAAAAGGTATTCCCACAAAAGAACTTATGTGGATACTGAATTCATATGTAAATATTGAACTTGATAAAGCCACGGAAAAGTTTGATGAAATAAATAAATTTATCGAAAAAGTGTCGGCGGAAGTATTCCCTAATAGACAGGATGATTATTTGGGAATGTATCAAAAATTTGCAGAAAAAATAGTGAATGAATTTTTTAAGGAAAAAAAGGTGGCAGATGATTAACATGGATAAAAGAAAAATACTACAGGTTATTGGTGTTGGGTTTCTTTTTTATTTGTTGCTCGTTTCATGCCAACAAAGCCAGCGAAACGAAACATTTATCGGATATAGTGATGTAATAGTGAATTCACCAACATTACTATGGGGTTCGTCAACGGAAGACTTGAAAAATAAATACCCTAATGTTGTCAATGAATCAGGTGATAATATTACTTTTGATGAATATAACCTGAATGGAAAAATCTGGAGATTTTTTGATTTCATTGACAATCAATTATGGAGGGTTGGTGTTAGCTATGGAGAGCATAGCGATGACGAGTTGGATTTATTGAGAAAAGATTTACAAAAAAAATATGGAATATCTTTAATTGAAGATAATGGTACAATAGAAGCTTGGTATTTAGAAAGCAATGAATATAATCAAATTGTATTTTTAATTAATAAATTAGAAAATAATACCATTAATTGTTCGTATATAAATCCCCCTTTAATGGATTTACATTGGAAAAAATATATATACCCTTTGGTTTATGATTGAACAAATCAGTGGTTAATCATTTTTTTTGTAAATATGGGGTAAAAAATTTATCGCATAAATGGTGCAATAAGAATAATGGTGTACGGATAAACGGCACATAACAAACGGTATACGAAAATGGGAGGCCATCTTCCCATTCTTACCTGTCAATTGTTATTTTTTGCCTTGTATGCTATGCTTTTGGGTAATGCCGTGTCAGCGACTTGCCGTTTTATTCGCTGTCTTTCTCTTTGTTTTCCTGCCCTCGGCGGTTTTTGCCAGGGATATTGAAATTTTTGTCGAGGACGGGGAACTGGAGCTTCCCCTGGAAGGGGCCGTGGTTTCCCTGCGGAACGGGCAGCAGTTTGTCTGTGGCGAAAACGGCATTGCCCTGGTAAGCCTCCCCGACGACCGGCAAACAATCGTGCAGATCAGTTACCCCGGCTACGATCCCCAGCGATTGACAATCCCTGCGGCTGCGGCCAGTGCGGGCATCGTGCGTTTTACCGCCTCGCTCCACCTGGGCGGCGTCATGATGGGCCGCGAGCTGGTGATCGAGGCGGAACGGCCGGATACCAGCGAAACAAGAAGCGGGCGCAGCGTGGCAATTTCCGAGCGGGAACTGACACGCACGGCAGAGATCGGCATCATCGAGGACGTGATGAGTTCGGTGAAGCTGCTGCCGGGCGTCGGCTACACGGGGATGTTCGGCGCCACGCCCTCGATTCGCGGCGGCGACCCCGGCGATCTTACCGCCTCGTTTGACGGCTTTTACCTTGAGCGCCCGTACCACTGGGTTGGCGCCGTCTCGATCTTTGATCCCAAAATGGTGTCAAGCGCGCGGTTGAGTCACGGGGTGTTTTCCAGCCGCTACGGCCATACCATTTCCGGCCTTCTGGAAATAACGTCCAAGTCGCCGTCCCCCACGGAAACGGAAATGGAAGTTGCCATCGGGTCAAGCGCCGCCAGCCTCAATCTTTCCTTTCCCCTGAACGGCAGAGGGGGAATCCTGTTCATGGGCAAGGTAACGTACTGGGACACCCTGATCTGGGCCGCGCAGGGCTTAAGCCGGGTCGTCGAAGACGAAACCCTGGACATGATCAACGCCATAACCACTTCCCCCTACATACGAAGCGCTGCGCTGGCGGCTAATTACCGCATCAGCGCCGACACGGACTGGCGGCTCAACTTCTTTTTCGGCAGCGACGGGGTCGGCGCAAAATACAAAACCGATTATGACAACCCGGAAGAAAATATCCAGGGCAGAATAGAGATGGACGCTATTTACAACAACTACCAGGGGTTTCTTGTCACCGGCCTTACCACAAGCCCGAGGCCGTCGCTGGCGCTGCGGTTTACCGGGGGCGTTGGCTTTATCGACACCAAAACTTACGACATTCTCAGCAACGATGTTATTGTTCAATATAACGATGATTTTCTGGGAACATTGCCGGATGACATTGCGAATAAGCTAAGTGATAAAGGGACTTACCGCGCTCCCGACACAAGCATGTTGATCGATCTTCAAAACACGATTTTCAATGCCCAGGTCAGGGCCGACGCGGATTGGGATTTGGGTCGTGGTTTTATCGCGGCGTTTGGCGTTCAGGAACTGTACTCCCTGTGGGCGCAAAAAGAGCGTATCAATCTCGCCCTGGAAGTGCCTGTTGCCGGTTTGCCGGAGTTATATAAAAAATTACTGCAAATGCAAAACCCAGGTCTTTTTCCTATACTTGATCTGCCGGAAGACTCAAATGCCGCGCTGATCCGGCTCATGGTCTACAACGGCGATGTTTTCAACCAGGGCTTTACCACCTCGGCCTATGGCATGGTGGAATACGCAACCCCAAACCGCTTCTTTGAGGCGGAATTGGGCCTGCGTCTCGATCATCTGTATTTTTTGGGAAAGGATTTCAGCGCCCAGACCATGCCCGCCCTGAACCCCAGGCTCAACCTTGATTTTAACGTCCTGAAAAACAGGGGATTGCTGGATTCCCTGAGCGTCACCGTCGGCACCGGCCTGTTCTCGTCGATAAACAGCCTTATCAGCTTTATGGAAGGCTCAAGCGGAATCGGCGGTTTCGATCTGAAGTTCAACCGAAGCTGGACTTCGATCCTGGGGATCAGGCTGGATGTTGCTGACAGTTACAGTTTCAACATCGAGGGGTACTACAAGCGGGTGTTTGACCGGGCATACATCACCGCCGATATTACAACATCTGATAACATAAGCCCCACGTTTCTTTTTAACGGGATTGGCAACGTGTGGGGGTTTGACCTGCAACTGCAAAAACTCGAATCCAGGTACTGGGACGGCTGGATATCCTACTCGTTTAACTGGGCAAAGTATTTTGATCCGTCAAGCGGCGATCAGGGCGTTAACATGGGAACCACCAGCGGGGATAACGAACGCTGGTACTACCCCTCGTTCCACCGTTTCCACAACTTCAACCTGGTGCTGAACATCAAGCCCCTGCAATGGCTCAACATAGCTGTGCGTTTTGGTTTTGCCAGCGGCACGCCCAGGAACATAGTAAGCGACACGGTTTACTCATACCCGGTGCAGATGGTTGACGCGGAAGGCAAGCCTATCCTCGATGAAAACGGCGAGCCCGTGATCATCCAAAAATACGGACGCGATTCATGGCCTGACCCTAACGAGAAGGAACGCTCAAGCTGGTCGCTTCCCCTCGACGTAAAATTCTCGTTTTTCCTTGCCAACCGAAAGGGCAGGGCAAACACGGAAATATACCTTGCGGCGGAAAACCTGCTGTCGCTGGTGTACAGGCCGCCGGGCAACACCAGGTTCAACGACTACACCGGCAGGGAAGAGGCGGCAGGTATCGGCACTTCCGGCTTCGACCTGCCCATCCCTATGGTATCCTTTGGCTTCAAGTGGCGGTACTAATTCAGCAGCAGGGCGTTTTCGCGGTTGTTCCAGCGCATGGCAACGTCAGCGGGGCTTTCCGCGGAGATGTTTCTCGTTCTTTTGTCCGCCCCAAGTTCCAGCAGGAGGGACACCACGTCCGGCCTGCCCATCCGTGCCGCGTAATGCAGGGCGGTATTGCCAAGCGAGTCTCTGGCATTGATTGCCCTGCCGGAAAAGACAGCCAGTATCGAGTCCCTGCCCCTGGCAATGGCAATCTCGCCGGGAGTCCTGTCGTCAACAGCCACCGAGAACGGGTCGGATCCCGCGTCGGCAAGCATCTTGGCATGATCCCATGCGTTAAGGTCCACGGCAAGGCGCAGGGGGATACGCCCGTTTGAATCAACGCCGCTCAAGCGGGTTCCCCTGCTGATAATGATCTGCAAAATGTGCGCCGGCACCCTTTCCAGCAACGCGACATGAAGCGGGGTGTTGCCAAAATCGTCGGTGCCGTTTATCCGATCCCTGTCCCTGGTCAGCAGGCTGGCCACCACTCCGGGCGATTCGGTCAGCGCAATCTGGAAGGGAGTGCGGTTCCTGGTATTCCTGGCGTGTATGGAAACGTTCATGTTCAGCAGAATCTGGATCATCGCGGAGTCTTCCATCAGCACGGCAAAATGAAGCGGGGTATCCCCGTTGACATTTCTGGTCATCGGGTTGGCGTTGTTTGCCGCAAGCAATTCCACCGAGCTGATTTGGCCGGATCGCGTCGCTGCCATAAACGGCGTGTTTCCGTTGTTGTCACGAACCTCAATGTCTGCCCTGTTATTAAGCAGAATGCCCGTTATGTCAAGCAAGCCCAGGCTAACCGAATCGTGCAAGGCCGTGGTTCCGCCCAGGTTATGGGCGTTAACATCTATGCCCCTGGCAAGCAAGGTATTGACCGCAGCTTTCGCGTTCCAGCGAACTGCGGAATGGAGGGCGGTATTGCCAAGGCTGTCCCGGGCGTCACGAGCCGCCCCTGCCGCAAGCAGGGTCGTTATGGTTGATGGCCCATCGTACTTGGCAGCAAAAAACAGGGGAGTTTCCCCAATGGCGTTTTGCGTGTCGGGATGGACTCCCTGTTCGATTACAAAGCCGATATGGTTATCATACCTCCACCCGGCTACATAATGCAGCATCGAATTTCCAAGCCCGTCACGGCTCTCCACGGTTCGAGAGTTAAACATCCAGTGCAATATTCCGGAACGATGGGTCAGGGCTATTTTCAGGGGGCTTTCTTCGGCTGAGTTGTACGAGAAAATGTCGGCGTTTCCCTTTGAAAGAATCTGCTCGCCTGAGTCCATCTGGTTTGTCCGGGCCGCTATGTGCAATGCGGTATCCCCTTCATGGTTGCGCGCGTTGATGGGGACATTCTGGTCAAGGATTTTCCAAATCGTAATGATATCTGCTCTTTCCCTGACTGCCACATGAAGGATTGTGTTTCCCTCGCTGTCATGCTGCCTGGCAGTATCCGGTGTAATCATGATATCGAGAATAGGCCCTCTTGCCGCCAACGCCTTGTCGAAAGGGGTAACGCCTGAATTGTCGGCGGCAAAAATGTCCGCGCCGCTTGCGAGAAGCAGGGGGATCAGCGCAAACCGGTTTTCCTGAACGGCAAGATGCAGGGGACTCTGTCCCTTGATATTGCGTACCGAAAGGTCGGCCTTGCCGTCAAGCAAAGTCTTAATCGTTTCAGGATTACGGTTTAGGGTAATCAATACGTGCAGGGGCGTATCGCCATGTTCGTCCCGCAGGTTTGGGTCTGCCTTGCTGGCAAGAAACAGCTTGATCACTTCGTCATGATTCCCTGGCGGAGCGGCAATATGCAACGGGGTGTTCTCCTTTGCATCCTGCGCATTGACATTGGCGCCATTTTGCAGCAAAAGCGTAATCACCCGTACATTCCCCGACCTTACAGCCTCGTGCAGCGGGGTAGCGCCGGAGGAATTTTTTATGTTAACGTCGGCCTTCTTCCCTACAAGGAAACTGATAAGCCCCTCATACCCTTCCTTTGCGGCGTAATGCAGTGGAGCGAGGCCGTCCCCCCTGCGGTGGTTGTAATTGGCGTTCCTTGCCGCCGGGCCAAAATAGTAATAAATGGGGCTGGTTGAAGCAGACCCGGCAAGGACAAGCTGTTCGGCAATTTCCATGTGATCCCGCGAATCGGCGCGGGAAAAAGCGATGTCAAGTGGTGTCTGCCCGTTTGTATCCTGAATATTAATCGCGCTGTTCCTGCTCCCCGGAGCCTCCAGCGCGTTGCCCGTGCTGTTGTCAAAAGAGGCAATGGCCGCAAGAATAGTTTTTACCGCAGTAATGTTTCCCCGCTCGGCAGCCAGATGCAGAAGGGTTTTGCCGTCACTGTTAGTCGAATTGCATGCCTGCGGCGTTGATTGCAGGGCCTGGAGAAAATTATTACCGCCCTGTAACGCGATTATCGCGGGGCTGAGCCCGTCCTTCGCCGGCTTGAAAATGCCCGCGCCTGCCGCGATCAGAACTTTTGCCGTATTGACAGCGCCTGCTGTCGCGCATATACCCAGCGGCGTTTGGCCGGAATCGTCCTGTGCGTCTACGTCCGCTCCCAGGGCGATAAAAAAAGCCGCAAGGGCAGCATTGTCCAATTCGGCTGCGTAATGCAGAGGGGTTCGTCCCTTTGAATCTCTCGAATGAACATCAAACTCTCCCAGAAAAAAATCCCTGGCGCGTTCATCGCCCCTTGCCAGAAGAGACCAGACATCTTCGCCTTGACGTTGGGGCGGGGGTGCGCCTTTGCACGCGAAAACCGTAGCCATTGCCAAGACCATGCAAAAAAAAGAGCCAAAACTGATAATGCGCTTCATAGATTCATTATCGGCAGATCGTGAGCGTTTTTTTACTGTGCAAACTCGCGTCCAAAAAAGGCGGTTATCCGGGACAGGAACGATTCAGGAAGCGGCGCGACGACAAGATTTCCATTAAATTCGATTTTCCAGGCGTGGAGAAAAAAACCTCTTTCGCCCAGGATGCCGCGCCCGCCGTACTTTCTGTCACCGGCGAGAGGATGCCTGCGTGCCGCCGCCTGCGCCCGGATTTGGTGGGTCCTGCCGGTGGCTATCCGCGCCTCGATAAGGGTATACCGATCATTTGCAAATACCGGCCTGATTTTGGTAAGGGCGCACTGCGCCCCCGCGCCGCCTGCCGTAAATGTCTTCTTCCTGGCCCTGTCGCGCAGCAATGTATCCTGCCAGGTTTCCCCGGCGGGAATGACCCCTTCGACAATGGCCAGGTAAGTTTTTACCACCCTCCGTTCCCTCAGCAGGCGGCTGAAAAACTGCGCCCCTTCAAGCGTTTGCGAGAAGGCAATCGCCCCGCTGGTTGGCTTGTCCAGCCGGTGCAGGGGGCCCGGCTTGAACGAAAGCGAGTGGGGCAGGGTACCGGCAAAATTTTCGTTAACCATAGTATTAATGCTGGTTAACCCATGTGTTGCAAGCCCGGCTGGTTTGTTGAAAACGATAATGCCACAACCCTGCCAAAGAACCTCGGGAAGCGGGGCAGGGGAGGCTCCGCTTTTGTTAACCTCTTGCTTAGTATTGGTTAACAATAATTCAATTTTTATAACCGATCCTGCTTGCACCCGTGTCTCCGGGCCGGCAGGCTTGCCGTTTACCAGGACTTTTCCCTGGCGAAGGAGGCGGTGTATCAGCGACAGCGAATGATCGGGCAACGCCTTCCGCAGTATGCGGTCCAGCCTGCGGCCGTTGTCGTCCTGGCCGGCCTGCAATTCAACCATGTAACCGTGGCTTACCTGATAATAACCGCCATTTCATCTTTTTCGCCTTCAGTTTCAGCGCCAACAATGTTCCAGGTGATGATTACAGGGTAATTGGAAGTTGAGGTGAATGGGGGATTTCTTGTGTAGATCACCACACCCGGAAAATTTGCCTCATCATTATTTGCGGGTATCGTCAATTCCATCAAGCCGCTGTTGTCGATATAGTTGCCGGCCTTGATGGTAATTTGAACAGGCAGGGTGTTTATCACGCTCAGCGTAAGCGGTTTTGCGTCTTCGAACGTGTATTTTTCGCCACGGTGGTTTTTCATTGTTATGCTTGCAATCCCGTACTCATCAGCCGCGTCCTTTGGCGGCTGGGTGTACGCCTTAACCTCGTAAGCCTTGCTCGCGGAAACCCCAAGGCTGTCTTGGCTGCCATTGTAGGCGTATGATACGGCCTTTGAAGATTCGTTGACAATTGAAACGGAATAGAACTCTTTTTCCCCGCAGGAAACAAGCAAGGAAACAATGGCAAGCAGGAAAATCGGTTTTTTCATGGCGCGGCCCTCCGTCTTATGGCATTATTCCCTGTATCGGCCTGCTTTTCAAGCCCCGATTATAGTAGACAGAATACGCATTATGAATAGTAAAACATGCCCGTTTCCCCGGCCTCCCTCCCCATTCCCTCGCGCATTATTTCGCGCATTATTTAGAAGAATTCGGCAAGCATGAAAACGCCAAGATGCGTCGGCTGGCTATAGACATTACTTGGGGGCACATCGTTGGTTCTCCCGGTTGCGGCAATATACATTGAAGCGTATGTGTACCTTGATGGCGGATTGGTCTGGCTGCTGCGGTCAGCAACATCGGCGTTTATATCCCTGGTTGCGTTGGCGCTGCTGTACATATCTTCGTGGTTAAGGAAAGGGAAATAGCGTTCTTCTTCTTCTACCTGAGGCAACGGGTGAAAATCCAGCGTGGGGGCGCTATTGGCTCGCTGCAATATGTATGGCGTTCCCCCGTCAATGCTTAATGTCGGTTGTTCGCCGCTGATCTGGGAAAAGAAGATTTCCATTGTTCTGCCCAGCGATCCTCTTGACAGAACGTTTTCAATGCTCGCCCCCACTAGCTTAAGCTGAAAATAGCTTCGGCCATAAAAGTAAGTCTCCAGATTCGAGGTATTTGTCGTCGTGCTTGTCTTGTCGGTATTGGGATAAATGTTGACCCAATCAGAATTGAGCGTAGGATTAATGTCCCTCCTCTGTTGTTCGCTTTCTATCAATGCAACTGGGTTAATTCCGCTTATGTAGATTCGGTAAAAAATAAGAAAGTTATCAAAATATCCCCCGTCGGATCTGGACCCGTAGCCCTCAGCGGAATCGGACGGCAGCCTGACGGTAACACGGGTTATAGTGTCCATGAATACATCAGCGTCCGGTACATAGTCGAGATACGGAAAATCCTCCAGCCCGCAGGACAAGAGGCAGCCAAGAGAAAAAATGAATACGGCTAAAGCCACAAGGCATTTTTTCACGCCTATTGTATCTCCAACGCAATTATTCTTGAATGGGCAAGGTTTGTCCATACCCGGTCGAAGGGCCAGCCGGAGATTACGGCGCGGTACGCGGTAATCGCATTTTCCCTGTCGTCCATGGTTTCGCGCAGACGGCCTATGGAAAACTGGGCCCTCGGCGCCGACGAGAAACCGGCGGGCGACGAGAGGCTTCTGGTATAATGATCGATTGCCTGCTCGGTCTTTTCCTGCTGTTCCGCGGCGACGCCTGCGTTGAACCACGCGGTGGGGGCAATGTGGTTTTTCGCCGATTTTTCGGCGGCCTTAATCCAGGCGGCCTCGGCTTCGGCCCATTCGCTTCTTTCGCTGTGAATGCTGCCAATGATCAGCCAAGCCTTCCCTCCGGCGTAGCCGGAATTCTTTTCAGCAAAAGGCTTAAGCTCCGCAATCAACTGCTCGACATCGGTGCTTGAGGATTCCTCGTTTATGGAATAACGCAGGGAATCATAGCGGCTGGAAAAGTCCTCGACAGCGCCAATGGCCTTGCTGCGGTACATATCCATAAGGGAAAGCGTGGCGATGCTTGTTATGAGCAGCAGGAACACCGTGCCCATTAATACAAATATTGGCCTTCGGTTTTTTTGGATAAAGTTATTGATACTCTCGCCGATCCTGGTTTTTTCATTTTGGTTCTGCATAACAACTCCTCAATTATCTTTTATGTTCAGCTCTTTGACAAGCCTTGACAGATATGTCCGCTGAACATTCAGCGCTTTTGCCGCTTCGGTCTGGTTGCCCCTGTTCTCTTCAAGCACCATCCGTATGTAGTTTGCCTTGAACACGTTCATCGCTGTTTTCAGGTCCCGGTCCCCGCTTCCTTTTTTGCCAAGGCTTTCCGCCAGGAATAGGTCCTCGCGCTCGATCAGCTTGCCGGAGGCGATGACGCAGGCCCGCTCTATGCAGTTTTGCAGTTCCCGTATGTTGCCGGGCCAGGGGTGGGTCAGCAGGGCCTTGATTGCGTCTTCTGAAAAGCCGTCAAACTGCTTGTTGTTGATTCGCGTAAATTTTGATAGAAAAAATCGCGCCAGCTCCGGTATGTCCTCGGCGCGCTGGCGCAGGGGCGGGATGTACAGGGGCAGCACGTTCAGCCGGTAGTACAGGTCACTGCGGAACTCCCCTCTTTCCACCATAGCCGATATGTCCTTATTGGTCGCCGCAAGTATCCGCGTGCTAACCGTAACGGTAACGTCCGATCCGATTTTTTCAAAGGCCTTGTCCTGTATCACCCGCAGGAGCTTTGCCTGCAAGCCCAGGGGCAGATCCCCGATTTCGTCAAGAAAGATCGTGCCGCCATCCGCCGCCTCAAACCGCCCCCGCCTGTTGCTGACGGCGCTTGTAAAGGCCCCTTTGACATGGCCGAACAATTCGCTTTCCAGCAGTCCCTCGGGCAGCGCGGCGCAGTTTACCCGGACAAAGGGGGCGCGGCTGCGCAGGCTGCGCAGGTGTATCTGCTCGGCAAACAGTTCCTTGCCAACGCCGCTTTCTCCCAGGATCAGCACCGAGGATTCGGTGGCGGCCACCCGGTCAATGATGCCAAGGATTTCCTGTATGGCCTTGCTCTTGCTCACCAGCGTGTGAAAACCTTCGCCGGACGCTGCCCTGCCCTGCAAAAACCGTATCTCGCTGCGGGCGCGGTCAAGGCTTTTGGCGTTGGCAATGGCAAGCGCCGCCTGGCTGGCAAACAGCTCAAGCCATTCGAGGTCTTCCTGGGAAAAAAAACCGCCGCCGGCCTTGTTGATGACCTCGACTACCCCGATGCATTGATCCCTGGCGCGCAGGGGTACGGCTATCATGGTTTTCACGGGGTAGCCTATTTTGGCGGAGATTTCCCGCAAATGCCTCTGATCTCTGTTAACATCATTGACAATTATTGGCTTGTCATGCAGCGCTACCCAGCCCGCAATCCCCTTCCCTTTTTTTACGGTAAATTCCTTTACGTCTTTGCCCTTCGAGCCGAGCGCCACTTCAAAAAACAGTTCCTGCCGCTCCTTGTCGGCAAGCATCAGGCTTCCGGCATCCGCGCCGGAAAGCTGCATCGCGGATTCAACTATCCTGGTAAGCAAGGCATTGGTATCCGTATAATCGGAATTGATCAGAGTGTAAATCTCGATCAGCTTGCTGAATTTTCTGGCATCTACCGTTGACAGCATAGCGGGCCGTCTCGCAGGTTCTAGCTGTTTTCCGGGACGGGTTCCGGATTTTCCTGGGGTTCGTCAGAAGTGCTTTTGGACTTCAGGAAATCTCCAAGGGTAAACGTGGAATCGCCGGACTCCTCTTCGGCCATGTAGCGGGAAATTTCCTCCCGCTGCATCTTTTTCTGGTAATCCTTTATGGAAAAAGCCAGCTTCTGTTTGTCGCCCTGTATCTCAAGAACCACCGCTTTTATCTTGTCGCCGGCCTTGTACTTTTTCAGCGCGTCATCGGGGTTTTCCTCGCGGCTCCCGATAAGGTTGCTTTTGTGGATCAGCCCCTCAATGCCGCCGGGAACCCGCACGAAAATGCCAAAATCGGTGACCGAGGAAACCTCCCCTTCTACCGGGGAACCGGGACGGTAGCTTTGGCTAAAGCTCTGCCAGGGATCCTCGGAAAGCTGCTTTATGCCAAGCCTGACGTTGCGGTTAGGCTTGTCAAGGGCAGTGACTATCACCTCGATTTCCTGCCCTGCGGAAATCTCGCTTCCCGGATGCTTTATCTTTTTGGTCCAGGAAATGTCGTCGCCGTGGAGAAAACCGTCGATGCCTTCCTCCAGGTTGATAAAAGCTCCGGCGTTGGTTATCTTGACAACTTTTCGGGTGAGCCTGGGCCCGACGGGATACCGTTCCTCGATGTCGTCCCAGGGATTCGCCGTCACCTGCTTGAGGCCCAGCGACACCCTGCCCGCCCGCAGGTCGTAGCCGAGGATCATGCACTCGACCATGTCGTTTGGTTTTACCAGGTCCTGGGGTTTCTGGATTTTCTTGACCCAGGAAAATTCGGAAATGTGCGCAAGCCCCTCTATTCCCTCCTCAAGCTCGATAAAAGCGCCAAAGTCGGTGAGCTTGGTTACTTTGCCTTTCACGACATCGTTGACATGGTACTTGTCCTCAAAGTGAACCCAAGGATCGTCGGCAAAGTGCTTCATGGAAAGGTTGATGCGTTTTTCAACCGGGTCTATGCGGATAACTTTAAGGCGGATCTCCTGGCCTTTTTTTACAAAGTCCTTGGGGCTGGTTACGTGGCCCCAGCTTATGTCGTTGATGTGGAGCAGCCCGTCAAAGCCGCCAAGATCGATAAACGCGCCGAACGAGGTAAAGCTCTTGACAACGCCGGTAATGTCCGTGCCAATCGGCGTGTTCTGGAAAAAATCGTTCCGCTTGCGATCGAGTTCTTCCTCCATGTACTTGCGGCGGTTTACCACTATGTTTACCTTGCCGTCCGAGTACAGGCGCTCAACGTAGAACATGGATTTAAGGCCGAGCAGTTTCTCCGGCTTGTCTACTTTCTGAATGTCAGACTGGCTTACGGGAAGGAAGGCGCGCAGGTCAGCGCCAAGGTTGACGTCAAAGCCGCCCTTTACCAGCTTTTCAATGGTGCCTTCAATAAGCAAATGATCCTGGTGCGCCTGCTTGAGGTTTTTCCATGAAATTTTCGCGTCCGCCTTCTGCTTGGAAACGATAACCTCGCCGCGCTTGCTTTCCTTGGTGATAAGGATCACCGAGACCTTGTCGCCGACTTTCGGTATTTCGGAAAATTCCGCGATGGGTATTTTGCCTTCGGATTTGTATCCGACATCAACAAACACCTGGTCTTCCGTGACCTGGATGATTGCGCCCTCTACGAGCTGCCCTTCCTCCAGCAGCTCAAAGGATTTCAAGTACTCTTCCTGTAACTGTGTTTGAATGTTCTCTCCGTCTTTTATCGGACTAGTGTCCGATTCCACTTCCAATTGCACCATGTTCTGTCCTTGTTTCTGGTTTACCTGCTTTATGTTCTTTTCCAATATGTCATAAACCTCATTTATGGTCAAGCCCGATGTGTCTATATATACGGCGCCGGGGGCAATCATCAGACTGCCCTCGGCCTTGTTGCGGTCGATCTCGTCCCGGCGGGCGATGGCCGCCTGAATTTCCCCAAGGCTGAGCCGGGAAACGCCCTGATCGTGGCGCCGCTGCGCCCGCGCCTCCACTGAAGCGTCCAGGTAAAAGCGGAATTCGGCGTTGGGGAAGACGACGGTGGTCATGTCCCTGCCCTCCACCACCGCGTTGATGCCCGCAGATATTCGGCGGATAAAGTCGTTGACGACGTGGCGGACCGGCACGATGGCGGACAGCGGGGCGGACCAGCGGTCAATTTCATCGGTGTGGAGGCTGTCGGTCACGTCCTCGCCGCCCAGCAGTACCCGGTCGTTGCGGTAGTCGATCTGTGCGCTTTTGGCGAAACCAAGCACCCTGTCACTGTCGGTCGGGTCGATGCCGGCGCGGAGGCAGCCCAGGGTGATGGCCCGGTAGAGCTTCCCCGAGTTGATGTAGGTAAAGCCCCTACCCTCCCCGTCCGTCAGGCGCTGGGCGAGCAATTTGGCGATAGTGCTTTTTCCCGATCCGGCGGGGCCGTCGATGGCGATTACCATGTTGTTCTCCTAGGGAGTGGGGAGTTGGGAATGGGGAATGGAGAGTGGGGAATGGGGATCAGGGATCGGGGGTTGGGGGAGCGAGGTGCGGGGTTGGTTTGGAGGGCTTCCAACTCGGTGCTTGTTAGATGGCGGGAAGCTCCCTCGGGCAAATCGCCCAGTTGCACGGGGCCGATTCTGGTGCGGCGGAGACGGGAGGGGTGTAGGTGAAAGTGGGAAAATACTTTGCGGATTTCCCGGTTCTTGCCCTCTATCAGCACTATCCGCACGGCCCTGGAGCCTACCCGGTGTACCGCCTCGGCCTTGTAACGCACCCCCTCGATGGTTATTCCCCGTAGAAAAGCGTCTATCGTTTCGTCGGGGATGTGGCCTGTCGCCTCCACCAGGTACTCTTTTTCCAGGCCGGAACTTGGATGCCCCAATTTCGCGGCGAAAGCCCCGTCGTTGGTAAAAAAGATAAGGCCGCAGGACATAAAGTCCAGCCGACCGACATTGTACATGCGCTCGTTTATTTCGCCGGGTAAGAGGCCCAGCGCCAGTGGGCGGCCCTGCGGGTCAGAGGAACTGCATATATACCCAGGCGGCTTGTTCAGGGCGAGGTAGACCTTGCGGCACTCTGCCTGTACCGGTTCGCCGTCAAGCAGGATTGTGTCGCCGGGGGAGACCTTGCTTCCCGGTACGGAAACAACCTCGCCATTGACGCTGACCCTTCCCGCAGCGATGATCTCCTCTGCGGCGCGGCGCGATGCAATTCCCGCATGGGCGAGAAAAACCTGCAGCCTCTGGCCGGAATCTTCGCCCATCCTACAGTTCCCCCTCAAGGGCAAAACGGTCATGATCGCTTTCGCTGAGTTTGGGCAGATCGGCGATGGAATTCAGCCGAAACAGCTTGAGGAATTCCTTGGTCGTGCCGTATTGTACCGGCTTGCCGGGAACATCTTTTTTTCCCACCTCGCGGATCAGGCCCTTTTCCAGGAGCAGGTGGAGCATGTTGTCCGGGGAAACACCCCGAAAGCCTTTTATCTCGGCCTTGGTGATCGGCTGGGAATAGGCGATGATGGAAAGGGTCTCCATTGCGGCGCGGGAAATTTTCCCATCGTTCTTTTTGCCGTAGCGGTCCTTCAGGTTTTCCCAATATTCCCGCTTTGGCGAGATCATAATGCCGCCGCCTATCCTGGAAAGTTCAAGGCCGGAGTCTTCCAATGCGTAGCGCTCGCCCAGCCGCTCCAGTGCTTCCTTTACAACTTCTTTCGAAAGCCCGGAAATCCGGCTGAGGGCGGACTCGTCAACCGCCTCCGATTCCATGTAGAGTATTGTTTCGATTAATGCCGTTTCTTTTTGCAGGTTATCAGCCACTGGTAACTCCGGGACGAGGTTTTATCAGTATGTCGCCAAACATCCTGTGCTGGAGCATGACGACCAGGCGCATCTTTACCGCTTCCAAAACGGCAAGGAGCCCGCATACAATGTCCATCACCGAGCAGGTGCGGACAATAAGTTCAGTTAGGCGACATTCGCCCTTGTTCTCCAGCAATTCGTTCAGCAGCGTGGTCTTTTCGTTAACCGACACTTCCTCGTACAAATCGTAGATCCGTTCGCTGCTCACGTTCCGTATCATCGCCGAAAATGTCCTCATCAGGCTCCAGATGTCAATGTCATCCCAGAGGTCGGCATCGGTAAAGGGCAGATTGTGCTGGAGTTTGCGCCGCTCGATTACCCACTCGGCGTCTTTTTCCTTTTCCTCCATCAGCTCGGAGAGTTTTTTGAATTTCTGGTACTCGATTAGCCGATCGACCAGTTCCTGCCGGGGATCGCCGAGGTCGCCGTCGTCCTCGATTTCAACGGGCAGCAGTGTCCGCGACTTTATCAACAGCAGCATCGCCGCCATTGCGTGGAACTCGGTGACATCCTCAAGGTCCATGTTCTCGGCGTAGCGCAGATAGTCCAGGTACTGCTCGGTAATTTTGGCGATGGGGATGTCATAAATGTTAATCTCGTTCTTTCGGATCAGGTACAGCAGCAAATCCAAAGGGCCTTCAAATTCATCCAGTTTGAAGCTGCGCGCCCCCCCCGCGCTCGTGGGTTCCATTGTGGCAATTATACCCGAAAAGATAGGGAATGGGGAATAGGGTCCCCACTCCCCTACTCCCTACAACAGTACCTGTTCCTTGCTTGCTGCGGCTTTTTCCGCTTTTGGCGGCTTTGCTGCGGCTTCGCCTGCCTCGC
>JAISSG010000033.1 GCA_031273185.1 Treponema sp.
AAGATTGTGTTATACTTGTTCATATCCTAACTCCTTTTGTAGTAATGATTTAGCTTCGTACCTTTTTCATTCTACTTGAGGAGTTGGGTTTTTCAACTATTTATTTTGGACACTAATGAGAGTACATGCAAGGGCTGATCTATAATCTTGAATTGCAGGGCATGAATTCCCTGCGAGATGCGGACGGGGCTCTGCACGTTTGTGACCGCTGCTGGGAGGTCACGCCAGAATGGTTATTGTTGCTTTTTCAGTATATAATCATCGGCAAGTTCCCCGGTAATTATATTGCCCTCCAGATCCAAATGGGTTAATGTATTTTCCCCAAGTTTATAATATGGCGGGAAACCGTCTTCCTGTTCGCTGTCCAGTATGATGGTGTTTCCGTCGGGTTTCCAACTGAATGTTCCGGTGCTGGTATAAACATCATCGCTTTTACCAATGTACTGGTACGCTATCGTATATGTCTCGTCGGTGGTTAAGGTAATTTTGACATCGATTCCCTCGCCGCCTGCCGAGGGAATTACCCCGGTATAGACTCCCGCCCAATCAAGTGAATTTCTTGCGTTATGACTCGTTGTTCCGCAGGAAAAAAAGCCCAACAACAAAAAGGCTGCGACTGCTATGCAAAGATTCTTTTTCATTAAATCCTCCAATGATTTGGTTTATTGTTATAATATAATCATTCTTTTGCATTTAGTCAATACGTACATCGCATTCCCCTTTGCTCTTTGCTATCTTCTCTTTACTATTTTTTTCCCTGCTTTCCCAATGTTTCCTTTAGCAACGCAATAAACTCTGTGCGGCTGATCTCCTCCCCGCCGAGGCTGCGGAGGTGATCCGTGGGGATTTGGCAGTCGATGAATGCAACGCCGTTGTCAAAAAGCCATTTCGCCAGGCAGAGGAAGGCGGCTTTGGAGGCGTTGGGCTTTCTGGAGAACATCGACTCGCCAAAAAACGTTCTGCCGATGCGTATGCCGTAGCAGCCGCCGACAAGATCATTGCCGCCGGCAAGTTCCTTGCCGCAGTACGTTGCCGACGAGTGCGCCCAGCCCAGCCGGTGCATCTCGGTGTAGGCGGCGATGATGTCGCTGGTGATCCACGTTCCGTCCTGGCCGGGGCGTTCCGTCTCGGCGCAGTTTCGTATAACGGCGGGGAAGTCACGGTTGATGCTTACCTCAAACTCGCCCTTCCTGAAAATTTTGAGCATGGAGCGCGAGACGTGGAGCCTATGCGGGTAGATCACCATGCGGGGATCGGGGGATTGCCACAGTATGGGATCGCCGGGGTTGTACCAGGGGAACAGTCCCTGCTCGTAGGCGGAAAGGAGCATTCCGGGCGAAAGGTTGCCCCCGACGGCGACAATACTGCCCTTCCATGTTTGCGGGGGAGGGAAGGTGTAGCGGTCGTTCTCGCTTAAATACGGAAAGTCCGGATCGGGGCCCGGGCAGAATTTCATGCCTCTTGCAGTGACGCTTCTGCGGGGGCCTCGGCGGATTCTTCGGGAAGCGGCTCGCTGTACGCTTCCTCAATGTCAATGCGGTACTTGCCGTCTCTCCAGTCAACCGTTGCCCTGCCGCCGTAACTGAGCTGCCCGAACAGGACTTCATCGACAAAGAAACTTTTGATCTTTTCCTCGATGATCCTCCCGGCATTGCGTGCGCCGAATTCCCGTGAGTAGCCTTCGTCGGCAAGCTGTGCAACGCAAGCATCGGTAACGGCAAGGCGCACTTTTTTTTCGGCAAGCTGCGTGGCGAATGCGTCAATTTCCTTGCGGACAATCGATGTCATGATCTCGCGGGAAAGGTGGCCGAAGCGGACTACCGCGTCAAGGCGGTTGCGGAATTCGGGGGTGAAGATACGCTCCACGGCGCTGTCCACGGCGCTGTCGTCCTGAATGCGTTCGCCAAAGCCGATAAGCCCCTTGCCGATCTCCCTGGCCCCGGCATTGCTGGTCATTATCAGTATGACGTTGCGGAAGTCAGCCTTGCGCCCCTGGTTGTCGGTGAGGGTGGCGTAGTCCATAATTTGCAAAAGAATATTGTAAACATCGGAATGGGCCTTTTCGATCTCGTCGAGCAATACCACCGCATGGGGCTGTTTTCGCACGGAGTCGGTAAGCTGGCCGCCGTCTTCGTAGCCCACGTAGCCGGGCGACGAGCCGATAAGCCGGGACACGGTGTACTTTTCCTGGTACTCGCTCATGTCGAAGCGGAGCATGGCAATGCCGAGTATGTCGGCAAGCTGGCGGGCAAGCTCGGTCTTGCCGACTCCGGTTGGCCCGGCAAAGAGGAAGTTTGCAACGGGCTTGCCCTCGGCGCGGAAGCCTGCCCGTGATCGCTTAACGGCCTTTGCCACCGCCGTTATTGCATCGTCCTGCCCAAACACCCGCTGGCGGAGTTTGTCTTCCAGCAGGCGAAGCTTGTCTTTTTCGCTTTCGCCCACCGAACGTTCCGGTATGCGGGCGATTTTGGAGACGACAGTTTCGATCAGGGGCAGGCCGATCTCGACGGTTTCTATCACGCTGTCCTGGGTGCCGGTGGCGGTGGTGCTTTCCGCTTCTTTGCCGGTCTGGTATGCCGATATGCGGGCAAAGGCCCCCGCCTCGTCAATTACGTCGATGGCTTTGTCGGGAAGCCGCCGCTCGGTGATGAACTGGGCGGAGAGGCGAACCGCAGCCTGAATCGCCGCGTCGCTGTAATGTACCTTGTGAAAATTCTCGTATTTGGTCTTTAGCCCGTTGAGGATGGCGATTGCGTCGGCCTCGGACGGCTCGTTGATGTCGATCTTCTGGAAGCGGCGGGACAAAGCCCGGTCCTTGTCAAAAAATTTGCCGTACTCCTCGTGGGTGGTGGAGCCGATGCAGCGGAGCCTGCCCGACGTGAGCGCCGGCTTGAGCAGGTTGGATGCGTCCATCGCTCCGCCGGAAACGGCACCCGCGCCAACAAGGGTATGAATCTCATCGATAAAAAGAATGGCCTTTTCTTTTTTTAACATTTCCTCGATAACCCGCTTGACCCGTTCCTCAAAATCGCCCCGGTACTTGGTTCCGGCGACGAGCGCACCCATGTCCAGGGCGAAAATACTAAAATCCTTCAGCGCGGGCGGCACTTCACCGGCGATTATCCGCTGTGCCAGCCCCTCGGTGACGGCGGTTTTTCCCACGCCCGAGTCGCCGACATGGACGGGGTTGTTTTTCAGCCTTCTGCACAGCACCTGCACGGTGCGGTCAAGCTCGTCCTTCCTGCCGATGAATGGCTCCAGCTTGTTCTCCCTCGCCAGCGCGGTCAGGTCAAGGGCAAAGCGTTCCAGCGCCGCTTTTTTGTTTCCCTTCGCCTTCTGCCCCGGATCGCCCAGGTCCTCTTCGGGGGGGAATTTGCCGTCCTCGCCATCGTGGCTTCTTGAGAATCCGAGCACGCCGTCGTCCTGCCCGTGGGAGAGGACCTCCAGCAACTCCAGCCGCCTAATCCCCGCCTTGCGAAGGTAGTAGGAACTGTAATTCTGCTCCTCGTCAAACAGGGACACCAGGATGTCCGCCACGTCGATGATTTCCTTCTGCGCCGACTTGCTTTGCATAAGCGCCCGCTGGATCACGCTCTGGAAGCCGACGGTCTGGGTCGGCTCTCCCCTGCTGCTGGCAATGGGGATTTTCTGTTCAAAGTAGCTTTCCATGCCGTGCTTTATCTGGTCGGTGTTCGCCCCGCAGGAGACCAGCACCCCCTGCACCTCGTCGAAAGCGAGGGCGGCGTACAGTATATGCTCCGGGGTAAGGTACTCGTGGTTCCGCAGTCTTGCCTCGTTATATGCCGCGTTGATGATGGCATGCACATGGCCTGAAATTTTCATACCCTTATTATCCCCTATTTACACCGGCTCCACAATACAGCGGAGGGGGAAATCGTTTTCCCTCGCCACCACATGCACCTGCTCCGCCTTGGTGGCGGCTATGTCCCACGGGTAATGCCCCACGATGCCCTTGCCCTTCCGATGCACGTCCAGCATGATTTTGTTGGCATCCTCGATGTTCTTGTGAAATATGATCATCAGCACGTCCACGACAAAATCCATGGTGGTGTAGTGATCGTTGAGCAGGATCACCCGGTAATCCTGCGGCTCCTTGATTTTGGGAGTGGTTTTATCCTTTGGTTTTGTTAGCTGCTTCCCGCCCATGCTTGGGTATAGTATACATCGGGGAAGGGCGATTCTACAAGATTAGTATCGCTAATCCAGAACCGGGGCTATCGGGCCGTCGGATCGGTACACGATGTCAAAGGCGCAATTCCCGTTGATGCGGCCAATATACGAGGGAAGCCAGGCGTGGTGATTGCTCTCATCCATCTTCACGCGGCCGGCGGGCGCGTCTATTTCAAGCCCCGAAAACGCGGCGATGATGTCCTCCGTTGATTGCGACGGGGCCCTCTCCAGCGCGGCTTTCAGCAGGTAGACACCGTGATAGACCGCCGCCGCCTGATTGGTAACGACCGTGCTGGTGCCGAACAACTGCGCATACCTCTGTACAAACGCGTTGCTTGCGGGGGTGCCCAGGGTGTTGAAGTAGCTGAAACTTGAGTAGTGGCCAGCCGCCGCTTCGGCGCCGATATTCATCGCCGTACCCTCATGGGTCGCGCAGGCGCATATGGGGATATCATCCGCCCTAATGCCGGCCTCGTGGTATTGCCGGTAGAACGGAACCACGCTGTCGCCGGCGACCATGGAAAAAACGGCATCGGGCCGCGTTCGCTTGATATTGCCGATGATTGACGAGAAATCGCCGTGGCCGGTGGGGGCGTACTCCTCTCCCGCAACCGTGCCGCCATGCTGGGCGATGAGCCTCTTCGCGTATTCAATGCCCTTGCGCGGGAAATCATAGTCGGATCCCACCATGTATATCCTCGGCCCGTGGGTGCTGATGATCCACGGTATAAAATGTTCAATCTGCTGGCTGGGCACGGTGTTGGTATAGATAATGTTCGGCGACGGGGTCTCCCCTTCGTAATAAGTATTATATACCAGCAGGGAGTTGTTTCCCTCAACAGTGGGTTTCACCGCCAGCCGCGTCGATGTTGAGTTGGTGCCCACAATAGCCACAACCTTGTCCCGCGCAATGAGCTGAAGCGCCCTGTTCGCGGCAATTCCCGGGTCGGAGCCGTAGTCGCTGTATATCGGCTCGATAAGGGACCCTTTTACGCCGCCGGATGCGTTGATTTCGTCGATTGCCATTTTAGCCGCGTTCAGCATCGGCGACTCGGAAATGGAAAAAGCGCCGGTGGTTGAATACAGGACTCCGATTCTGAGGGGAGCGCCGGCAGGCGCCGCAGGCACCTGGGCCGCTGGCCCCCTTGATGCGGGAGAGGGGCTTCTTCGCGTGCAGGCCGCCATAGACGTTATGATGACCGCGACCCCAAGCAACAAGCAGAACAACTTTTTCATTTCACTATCCTCCAAAAGTTAGCCTATTTTATTATATTTTGCGGCTGTTGGCAAGGGAGCGAATTTGCATTTTTTAATGTATATTTTCTTCTTAAGATATGGTATACTACAAGCAGGTGACAAAAAGGCGAGGTGTTGGTTCTGGGTAAGCTGATCGGAGGGGGCATGTTGAAAATCCATGCTTTCATACAAAAACTGAGGCATCCTCTGTATGCGCAGATCTTTTTCATGATGCTCGCGTTCATAGGGATGATCGTTTTAAGCTATGCTTTTTCACGCAATATCGTGCGCACTCACTTGGTACGCAACACGGAGAACGTGCTTACATTGGGACAGGCGAAACTTGAGGCCGACCTGCGCGAGCCCAGGACAATGCTTAATGTCATCTCGGAGAGAGTGCGCGACATGATCATGGAAGGCGGCAGTATTGACGAAATACAGAAATATTTCAATAAGCTTGCCTATTCTGCCACCAAAGAATCCGCGTCAAGCTTTAACGGTCTTTACGGTTATTTTGACACGCTTGAGGACGAGCCTGTATTTATAGACAGCCTGAACAGGGCCTTGCCCGACGATTTTTCCCCCCGGACGCGCCCGTGGTATGTCGCCGCAGTCCTTGCCGGAAACAGAATCGCGGTAACGCTTCCGTATTTGAATTCGGAAACGGGAGACATCGCCTTTGCTTACACCCGCCGTATTTATGATGACGCGGGGCTCCCGCTGGGAATTGTCTGCCTCGACGTACGGATAAACGAGCCCCTTGATTTCATAGTCGAGACGGCTATCGCGCAGGGCGGTTTCGGGATCCTGCTTAGCCAGGACCTGACAATTGTCGCGCATCCCAACAAAGAATTTGTGGGTTTGAACGCCGCCAACCCGTCGGTTAATATTTCAATATTTATTGACGAATTGCGTGCCGGGCAGGATATTTACGAGCGAGAGCTGATAAATTACCGGGGCGAGACCTCCGTTGCCTTTTTCCGCAAACTCCCCAACGGTTTTTATATCGGCCTAGTGACTCCCAAGGCCCCGTACTATCAAGACGTAAGAACCATGACCATCGTCCTGATTGTGTTTGCCGTGGTGTTTTTTGCAGGGCTGAGTTTCATCCTGACCGCAGTGATCCGTATTAATACCGCCAAAGAAAAAGCTGACATTGAAAGCATCCACAAAAGCACCTTTTTGGCCAATATGAGCCATGAGATACGCACGCCCATGAATGCCATCATCGGCATGACCCAGATTGCCAAATCCTCCAAAGACCTCGAGCGCATGCATTACTGCCTAAGGAAAATTGACGACGCGTCAAAGTATCTGTTGAATGTAATTAACGATATTTTGGACATATCAAAAATCGAAGCGAACAAATTTGAGCTTTCGCCGGTAGAATTCAGTTTTGAGAAATTGCTTCAGCGCGTGGTGAATGTCGTCAATTTCCGCGTTGATGAAAAACACCAAAATTTGACGGTGCACATCGACAGGAATATTCCCAAATCACTAATCGCCGACGATCAGCGCATCGCGCAGGTTATTACCAACCTCCTGGGAAATGCGGTCAAGTTTACGCCGGAGCAGGGTTCCATCAATCTTGATGCGCGCCTTGTGGAAAAAAGCAACGATTTGTGCACCATACAAATATCGGTATCCGACACGGGGATTGGCATAACCGCCGAACAGCAAAAAAAGCTTTTCCAGTCTTTCCACCAGGCCGACTCCGAAACAACGCGCAAATTCGGAGGAACCGGCCTGGGGCTGGCGATTTCCAAAAGCATTGTGGAAATGATGGGCGGAACAATATGGGTAGAATCGCAGGCCAATAAAGGATCGACTTTTGCCTTCACTATTCAGGTGAAACGCAGCGCTCAGTCGCATAAGGGGCTTTTGTCTCCTGACGTGAATTTGGGCAATGTCCGCATCATGGTGGTAGACGACGACAAGAATATTTTGGACTACTTCATGGAAATTTCCCATGAGTTCAAAGTATACTGCGACACTGCCGCAAGCGGGGAAGAGGCGCTCGGGCTTCTGGAACAAAACGGACGCTACCATATCTACTTTGTGGATTGGAAGATGCCCGGCATGGACGGGATGCAGCTTGCCTCCAAATTGAAGTCTCGCCATGAATCCACAAAGTCCGTGGTAACAATGATAACCGCGGCTGAATGGACCGAGATCGAGGCTGATGCGAAAAAGGCCGGGGTTGACAAATTCCTGTCCAAGCCGGTGTTCCCGTCGCATATCGCGGATATTATAAACGAAATCCTCGGCATCGACCAGGAAAAGGCAGAAGAAGAAACAGAAGTTGAAATTGACGGCATTTTTGCCGGGCGGCGCATCCTGCTTGCGGAAGACGTTGAAATCAACCGCGAGATCGTAAAGTCGCTGCTTGAGCCAACGCAACTGGAGATAGACTGCGCACGGAACGGCGCAGAGGCTGTTGGCATATTCAGCAGGGATTCTGTGAAATATGACCTCGTCCTCATGGACGTGCAGATGCCGGATATGGATGGTTTTGAGGCTACACGCCGGATACGCTCGCTTGAATTGCCCCGCGCCAGGGAAACCCCCATAATCGCCATAACGGCTAACGTCTTTCGGGAAGACATCGAGAAATGCCTGGAAGCGGGCATGAACGATCATGTTGGAAAGCCGCTGGACTTTGACGAGGTTATGGGGAAGCTAAGGCATTATTTGCCGCCAAAAAGCAAGGGCTGATGCCCTTGACCCGCCCCCGATTTAATGCCATTGTAAGCTACATCATTAAAAGGAGACCATTATGCCTACGCCCCATAACGCCGCCGAAAAAGGGCAGATCGCCGGGACCGTGCTGATGCCGGGCGACCCGCTGCGGGCGCAGTTTATCGCCAGGACCTATCTTGAAAACCCGGTTGAATTTACCCAGGTGCGGGGGATGCTGGGTTTTACCGGCACGTACCGGGGCAAGCCGGTGTCAGTGATGGGAAGCGGCATGGGGATGCCCTCCATCGGGATTTATTCCTACGAGCTGTTCACCGAGTACGGCGTGGACGCCATTGTCAGGATTGGCTCCGCCGGGGGCTACAGCGACGCGCTCAAGCTGTTTGACGTGCTGCTGGAGACCGAAGCCTACAGCGAGTCAACCTTTGCGAAGTGCCAGGGCGGCTTTGCCGGCGACCGCATTGCCCCCGACCAGGGCCTCTGCGACAGGCTCAGGGAATCCGCCGCCAGGCTGGGCTACCCCCTTGTCGAGGGGACGGTCCATTCCAGCGACGTTTTCTACCACGAGAAAAGGGACGGCGAGCAGTACTGGCAGAAAGTCATGCGGGAGCAGAACTGCATTGCCGTGGAAATGGAGAGCTTTGCCCTGTTCCATAACGCAAAAGTTACCGGTAAAAAGGCCGCGTGCCTGCTGACCATTTCTGATATGCTGTCAGGCGGGCAGGTGGTCACGGCAGCCGATCGGGAAAAAAGTTTTACCCGGATGATGGAAATAGCTTTGGGAATAGTGTAGCAAATTAAAAATCAAGCATTAAAAGCGAAAAACTATAAAGCTGGAGACTGGGTTATAGCATGAGAATTATTTCCTGGAACATTAACGGGATTCGCGCGGCGGCAAAGCAGGGCTTTCTCGACTGGTTTGCGAAGGAAGCCCCCGACGTTCTGTGCCTGAACGAAACCAAGGCCGAGCCGGGGCAGCTTTCGCCGGCGCTGATAAACCCCCAGGCGGGGGGAAAGCTCTACAGGAGCTACTGGGCCTGCGCAAAGAAAAAAGGCTACTCCGGCGTTGCCATATACAGCATAGTCGAGCCGCTTGAGGTGCGTTTCCTGGGCAAGGACGAATTCGACGACGAGGGGCGGGTGCTGATTGCCGAGTTCAAGGAATTTTCCCTGATAGCCACGTATTTTCCCAATGCCCAGGAAGAGGGAAGGCGGCTTGACTACAAGCTTGCCTTCTGCGCCGCGATACTGCGGCTCTGCAACTCGCTGGCAAAAAAGGGGCGGCATTTCCTCCTCTGCGGCGACTACAACATCGCCCATACGCCCATAGACCTTGCCCGTCCAAAGGAGAACGAAAGCAACCCCGGCTACCTGCCGGAAGAGCGCGCCTGGATGGACAAGTTTACCAGGGCGGGGTACGTGGACACCTTCCGCCACCTCCACCCCGGCCAGGAGGGGCACTACACCTGGTGGTCGTACCGCGCAAACGTCCGGGCGCGGAACATAGGCTGGAGGATAGACTACCATTGCGTTAACCGCGATTTTCTGTCAAAAGTAAAGCATTCGACAATAAGGCCCGAAGTAATGGGGTCTGATCACTGTCCGGTGGAGATCGAGCTTGGGCTCTGAAAAATGGCTATGAAAATTAAGTACAACGCGCCGGTAATACTCACCTACACGTTTTTCTGCGCCGCGGTGACGGCCCTCAGCCTGTACCTGGCGCCCGACCTTACCAAGGACTGGTTCATGGTTCCCGGCAGGGAGGCATTTTCGTTTTCCAGCCCGAGAAGCTGGCTAACGCTTCTGACCCATGCCATAGGCCACTCAACCTGGAGCCATCTGGTCGGCAATTTTTCGATAATACTCCTCATCGGCCCCATGCTGGAGGAGAATTACGGCTCCTTTTCCCTGTTTGTCATGATTATCATAACCGCCGCGGTTACCGGCATCCTCAACGTGCTGTTTTTTACCACTGCCCTCATGGGCGCGTCCGGCGTGGTTTTCATGATGATCCTCCTTGCCTCGTTCACCAACTTTACCCGGGGCGAGATACCCCTTACCTTCATACTGGTCATGGTGCTGTACCTTGGGGATCAACTTATGAATTCGCTGAACACCCAGAACATCTCGCATTTTGCCCATATCGCCGGAGGCTTCTGCGGCAGCCTGTTCGGTTTTATCATCTCGCCGAAACGCGGTCGAAGCCCCGGCCCCCTTCCCCCTCCCGTCCATTAGCCTGCTCCGGCTTTCCCCCGGGGGGCTTTTGTGCTACAATTGCTTCATGGAAAAAGAATTTCTCCAATTTGACACGGTGCGGAACAACGCGCTGAAACTTGCCCACAAAATATACAGCGACGGTTTTATACCCGACGTGATTTACATATCGCTCAGGGGCGGGGCATATTTAGGCAACATCATTAGCGAATATTTTAAGATTGTGCATAGCGGCGAGCGCCCGGTGTACTACGCGGCAGTCGTGGCGCATTCCTATACCGGCGTGGCAAAGGCGGAAAGCGTGCGGATAGACGGCTGGACCTATTCGCCGGAGTATCTGCGGGTCGGGGACAAGGTGCTGCTGGCGGACGACATTTTCGACACCGGCAAGACCATCAACTGCCTGGCGCAGGTTATCCTTGACAAGGGAATTCCCCGCAGCAACCTGAAGATCGCCGTCCATGACTACAAGTATTTTACTGACAAGCCCCGGCAGCTTCCCATCCAGCCCGATTACTGGTGCCGCAAAAAAGAAATGTCCGTCAACGACGAGGAATCCTGGATCCACTACATGAGCCACGAGCTGATAGGGCTTTCGGCAGAGGAAGCTGAAGAATATTACTGCAAGCAGGACCCTGGTTTGCGCGAGGCGATGCAGGCGATCATAAACAAAAGGCAAGAAGTTAGCGCGTGATGATTTTTTGCCTTTTAATTTTTAATTGGTATGGTTTGCGGGATTGACGAGGCGGGGCGGGGGCCGCTTGCAGGGCCGGTATGCGCCGCCGCCGTGATCCTGCCGGGGGATTTTCCCCTGCCGCTGCTTGGCGATTCAAAAAAGCTAACACCGAAACAGCGGGACGAGGCCCGCCGCGTGATTGTGGACAGGGCAATCGCCTGGGGGGTGGGCTGGGCGACGCATGGCGAGATTGACGAGATAAACATACTGAGGGCCAGCCTGTTGGCGATGCGGCGGGCCTTTGACTGCATGCTTGCGCCGGCGGGCGGCGCGGGCTGCTGGCCGCAGGCGCTGGAAACGGAAGCCCCGTTCGGCAGGGCCGCCGCGTCGCCGCTGCCAAAAAACCTGGCCGCAGTGGCGGACGGCCTGTACGTGCCGGATATATCCGTGCCCTGCGCCGCGCTGGTCAAGGCCGACAGCAAGGTGCCCGAGGTGATGGCAGCGTCGATCCTTGCCAAGACCGCCAGGGATCAGCTCATGGGGCATTACGGCAGGCTGTATCCCCAGTACGGGTACGACCGGCACAAAGGCTACCCCACCAGGGAACACCGGGAACTGATCCTCCGGCACGGCCCCTCGCCGATCCAGCGGATGAGCTTTCGGGTTGGAGACAGGGAGTAGGGTTTTAGGGAGGAACCCTCTCACAGAAAAGCTATTATTCCAATTAGCGGGAAAAATGGTGCTCTTGCCTTTCTTGCCTGTTCATTGTTCCCTGTTACCTGCACTTGACAATTGCATAAAAAAATGGAACTATTAATGCCAGAATCACAAAGGGAATATTGGAGGCTGCGTTATGAACAAGAAAGTGGTTTGGCTGGTAGTTTTGTTAATACCACTTGCGTTCGCAACTTGCGCTCATAGTGGCGGCGGGCAGGAAAGCCAGCCGCAAAGCAAGGGCGAATATAACAGCGAAAGTGATTTTAGGCTAGAAAGATCCGATGATGGCAATTCAGTAATAATTGGCGAGTACAGAGGGAAAAGTTTGAATGTACGGATTCCCCCGGCAATACGGGGAAGGCCCGTTATTGGGATTAGCGATGGGGCGTTTTCGGGAAGCCGGGTTACCAGCGTGGTCATCCCCGACAGCGTTAATTTTATAGGGAATGGCGCATTTGCGAACAGCCAGCTCGCCAGCATAACCATGAGCAACGGCGTTGCTTCTATCGGGTCCCAGGCATTTGGGTGGTGCCATCTCACCGAGGTAACCATTCCCGACAGCGTTACTTCTATCGGAAACAGCGCATTTGAGGGAAACCAGCTCACCAAAGCAACCATTGGCAGGAGGGTTGGCACTATTGGGTTCCAGTCGTTCAGGAACAACAAGCTCACCGAGGTAACTATTCCCGACAGCGTCACTTCTATCGGGTCTCAGTCGTTTGAGGGAAACCAGCTCGCCAGGCTAACCATTGGGAACAGAGTTGATTCTATCGGAAACAGCGCATTTGCGAACAACCGACTTGCCAGAGTAGCCATTCCCGACAGCGTCACTTCTATCGGATCCCAGGCATTTGCGGAAAATCATCTCGCCAGCTTAACCATTGGCAACGGCGTTTCTTCCATCGGGAGCAACGCGTTCGCGGGAAATCAGCTCACCAACTTAACCATTCCCAACAGGGTCATTTCTATCGGGGACGGGGCATTTGCAAGGAACAGGATCAGCGATTTAACCATTGGCAGCGGTGTCAGAACTATTGTTGGCAGCAGGGTTAGCGGCGCGTTTGAGGGAAACCATCTCACCAGCATAAACATCCCCGGCGGCGTTACTTCTATCGGGGAAAGGGCGTTTGCAAGCAACCCAATCACCAGCATAGCCATCCCCGACAGCGTCGCCTCCCTTCACGAGAATGTATTTTTCAACTCTTTCGGAAACCTGTCACGGATAAGCATCGGCTCAAATGTCACCCTGCAAGGAAGCGGGGATTCTGTCTGGAGGGGATTCAGCAGTTTCTACGTGTATGGCGGAAGCAAGGCGGGAACCTACATACAGAACAGCAGCGGGAACTGGAGCGTGCAAGCCAGATAACTTTGTATCCAAATTTATCTTTGCACTATCTTCCCGCGCTGGCCGGTAAGCTCAAGATAGGCCATTTCCGCCATGCCGAAGTTGGCGTTTTTGGCAAAGTCCCTGGCGTATTCGTCGTAGAGCATGTCCTCGTACATCTTGCCGGCAAAGCCCTCGTTGATCAGGCCGGATTTCTGGACGGTGTTCCTCATGCTGCTGAGCAAGGTCTTTACCAGAAAAATCTCCAGTTCCATGCACTGCTCGTAGAGCTTGTCGGCCTTGTCGATCTTGGCGAATTTGGAAGAGGCCTGCACGGATTCGGCCTGTGCCGGGGGGGCGCTTTTTTCACTGGCGGCCCTGGGCGAGTCCTGGGGCGCGGCCCGCCTCAGCGTTTCCTCAAAGCCGGATACCCCGCCGGCGGGACCGCCGCCCAAGCGAAAATTATCGATGTACGTCGCGCCGCCTAAACCCGCAGCGCCCAAGCTACCTAAATCCACGCTTTACCTCGTTAATTGTTACCGTTTTAGCGTCGTCGCCGTCCCCAGCATATTGTCGCTGGTCTGTATCGTCTTCGAATTAAACTCATAGGCCCGCTGGGCCACAATGAGGTTAACCATTTCCTGCACTATGGCCACGTTGGACATCTCGAGGAACCGGTGCTGGATGGTTCCCATGCCCTCAAAGCCCGGCGTGCCGGGGATGGGGTCGCCCGAGGCCGATGTCATCTTGAACAGGTTTTCCCCCACTGCCGTAAGGCCCACGGGGTTGGCGAAACGGTACAGCTCGATGCGGCCCACCTCGATTGGCTCGTTAAGGTCGATCTGGGGAACTATGACCGATACCCTGCCGTCCTGGGAAACGGTGATTTTTTCGGGGAGGAAGCCTTCGGGCATGATGATGTCGGGCAAGAGCCAGTAACCGTTGCTCGTTACCATGCGGCCGTCGGAGTCAACCTTGAAGTTGCCGTTGCGGGTGTAGGCCCAGGAGCCGTCGTACATCTGGATTCGGAAGAAGCCTTCCCCGGCGATTGCCATGTCGGTGGAAACCTCGGTGGCCTGCAGCGAGCCCTGCGAGAAAACCCGCTGGGTGTCGGCGAGCTTTACGCCGTGCCCCATCTGGATTCCCACGGGAACCACCGTGTCCTCGGTGGCGGGGGTCCCGGCGACTTTGACGGTCTGGTAGATCAGGTCCTCAAAATCGGCGCGCTGTTTTTTGTAGCCGTGGGTGTTCACGTTGGCGAGATTATTGGAAATCGTATCGATGTTGGCCTGCTGGCCTATCATGCCGGACGCTCCGGTCCACAAACTCCTAACCATAGGGTACCTTCCTTATCTTATGAAAGCTTCATTGTTTGACTTATCAGCGTGCCCAGGGCCGAATCCTCGGTCTGGATCACCTTTTGGTTCGCCTCGTAGGCGCGGTTCACCTCGATCATCTGGACCATTTCCACGACGGGGTCCACGTTTGACGACTCGACAAAGCCCTGAAAAACCTTGGGCCGCCTGCCTTCGGTTATAACCACTGCGGGGCCGGAGGTGTCGCTTTCCTTGTACAGGCTCGATCCCTGCTTTTCAAGGTAGCGGTCCAGCTCGAATTCGACCAGCTTGAGGGTGTCGAGCAGCATCGGCTCTTCCCATTGGTTACTCTGGCGGCTGACCATCATGTTGGGGTCCCCGTCATCGTAGGCTGCGTTGACCCACACCCTGCCGTCCTTGTCAACCTGGAAGTTGTTGGCCTTTACCATTAAATAGCCGTTCTCGCCCAGCACCGGGTAGCCTTCCTTGGTCTCAAGGTAGCCCTCCTTGCCGAGGTGGAAGGCGCCGTTGCGGGTATAGCGCTCGCCCCAGGGGGTAGCCACGGTGAAAAAGCCCCTGCCGTCCAGGGCAAGGTCAAAGTCGCTGGTGGTTTCCTTCATTTCGCCCTGCTCAAAGCAGGTGTACAGCTCGTTAAGCTCGACCCCCGTGCCCATTTTCCCGATAATGGGGGCCGCGTCCGCCGAGCCAAAGGGGTGCTGGTAGACCCCGTCGTCGTCCTGCCGCCTGATGAGCAATTCCGGGAAGGCCTTAAAAGCCGCCACGTCCCGCTTGTAGCCGTCGGCATCAACATTTGCCAGGTTGTTCGCCACCGCGTCGAGCCGCCATTGCTGCGCCCGCATCCCGCTGGCCCCGGTATACCATCCTCTGATCAAAGCGTTACTCCTCTGTCTGATTATCGGCACGAAAAACAGGCGGTTTAAGGGGGATTTTTCCAGAATGGACACCGAAAAATCGCCTATGGTAGTATGGATCGGTGAAGAAAGAGCCGTGGTATTTACATCAGCTTACCCAGGATGAACTCAAAGTTTTTGTAGAAGAAGCCCGTACCGAAAAAAGCAATGACATAGCCTTTATAGGGATTGTTGCGCCCGATGCCGCCCAACGGATTGAATCCGCCTGCGGTGAAAAAGTTGGGAAAATCATGCTTGAAAGCGGGGCTGTAAGGCATTCTTATAGTAAGGATTGCCATTTGTTGGAAAATGACGATATTTTTCATTATGTTGATGTGGTAAATACTGCCACTGACATACGGACTTCCGGGAAAAAACATCTAAACAACAACGTAATCACCTTTACGAAAGATATTAACGGAAACATTCTCTTTGCAGCAGAACTCAGGATAAGGCATGGAGGCTGGTTGTCTCTGGTGACTTGTTACAGGTTACATAAAAAAAGATAAGGCTGGGCGATACTCCATGCTACGCAAAAGCGTCCCCAGAGCTGAATCGTCCAAAACGCTTCGCCTCTGCCTTACCATCAGGCGACCCTGACACTCAACTTTTACCCTAAATAAGGGTAAAAGTCAAGCAAAAAAAGAGGATGCCGTATCTTAAGCCCGTGGGCTTCTTACCTGGCCCTTCCCGTTTCAAGGTAGGCGGTGGTAAAGACCGATTCGGGGATGGGGTCGTCGTATTTGATGATGTCCATCGTGATCGTGGTAGAAGTCCCCGCAGCAAGCGTTGTCATTTTGGTCTCCGTTACGGTAAGCCGCCCCTGCACGTCCTTGAGCCCGGACATCTCGGCGATTTTAACCAAGGTGTTCCTTTTGTCGTACAGCTCGATTTTCATCGTTATGAGCGTGCTTTTTGCTATCCACTGGATTACCCTTGAGTACTGGTAGGAGTTGTCCTTTGACACGGACTGAATCACATAGCAGGCAGTGCGGTCAAGCGTCTCCTCGCGGAGCAGGGTATGCGTATCCAGGTCCGCGCTTCGGCTGGCCGAGGAAACGTCGTCGTATGAGAAATCGGTTCCCATAAAACTGCCGGAACCTTCCGAGGCGGCTATCCGCCGCACCCTGCCAAGGGCGGGGAGGAATATCCAGCGGTCGTCCGTGCCGCTGGGGGTTTCCATGGTGAGGAAGCGGGTGCCTGCCACGCTTTCCGGCTTCTGGAACACGATTACGTTGCGGCTCCCCCTGGGGCCGTCCTTTGAATACTGATCGATAAGCCGCTCGGAAGTGGTACCGTCCCTTGCCCGAATCACCATTCTGGACCGGGTGGAAATAGTGTCGGACTGTATCCGATCCCGCGAGGCGCGGACAATGGATTCGGCATCCTGCGCGTAAACGGCAAGCGCCGCGCATACCAGCAGGGCAAAAAGGGCTAACTTTTTCATGGGGCCTCCTTATTCTAGTATATCAAACAAATCAGGAGATTGGAAAGTAACATTTATCAACAGCAGAAAAGGCTGGCTTTTTCCCCTTATTTTTTGATGAAAACCTACAATTTTTTCCCTTATATTTTTACAAATATGCCATATTTTTCTCTTGATATTTTGACGAAAATACGTTATTTTTACCCTTAGAATTTGATTTATGGAAAGCGACTATTTCAATAGGAACATCGACACGACGCTGGCCGCCTGGTCCCGGGAAAAAGGCAGAAAACCGCTTTTGCTGAGGGGGGCGAGGCAGGTGGGAAAAACCTCGGCTGTGCAGACGCTGGGCAAGAGCTTCACGCATTACGTTGAAATTAATTTTGACACCGATGCCGAGGCAGGCAGTTTTTTCACCCAAAACATCGAGCCGATTGAATTGTGCCAGCGCCTGGCGCTTTATACCAGAACCCCTATCGTACCCGGGAAAACGCTCCTGTTTTTTGATGAAATCCAAAGCTGCGTCCCCGCCATGAAAAAGCTCCGCTATTTTTATGAGAAATACCCCCAGCAGCATATAATCGCCGCAGGCTCTCTGCTGGAATTCGCGCTGGACGAGATTCCGTCTTTCGGCGTGGGCAGGCTTCATTCGGTTTTTATGTATCCCTTATCGTTTTATGAATTCCTGGGGGCGTTGGGCGACGGGGTTTTGGCCGATGCCTGCCGCAGCGCAGGCCCGAAAAAGCCGCTTCCCCAGCCAATACACAAACAGCTGATCGACCGCCTGAAAATTTTTCTGTTAATTGGCGGAATGCCCGAATCCGTTGCCTGTTACGCGCAAAGCCGGGACCTGCTTCGCAGCCAGGAAGTTCTTGAGGACCTCCTGGTCACGTTCAGGGACGATTTTTCAAAATACCGTTCCAGAATTCCCGCCCTTATTCTTGACGAGGTCTTTGAATCGGTGATGCACCAGGCGCAGGGCAAATTTGTCTACGAGCATGCGGCGGTTGAAACCGGCAACGCCAGGGTCAAGCAGGCGTTAGAGCTATTGATTATGGCCGGGCTGGCCCATCCAGTAACCCACAGCGCAGCCAACGGCATTCCCCTTGGCGCGGAGAGCAATCCCAAATACCGCCGCATCATTCCCTGCGACACGGGTATTTTTCTGCACATCCTTGGCATTGAAAAATCGGACATTCTGCTGGCGAATGACTTTAACGCCGTCAACCGGGGATCGTTAGCTGAAATATTTGCCGGGCTTGAGCTGCTCAAAAGCGGCGGGACGCAGGCCCGGCGGAAGCTGTACTGCTGGCGAAGGGAAAAGGCTCAGAGCAGCGCCCAGATCGATTACCTGATACAACGGGGAACGTCTATTGTTCCCATTGAGGTAAAATCGGGAACACAGGGTGGCATGAAAAGCCTCAAGCTGTTTATGGCGGAAAAAAACATCAGCCGGGGCGTTAGGACTTCCCTGGAAAATTTTGCCCGCAGGGATGATTTTGACATTTACCCGCTGTACGCGGTTTCTAATTTGTATGACTAGCTTGTCCCCCGTTACCAGAGGGTATTGGATTTTACCCATTCTTAACCAGCTTGTTTATGACCTTTATAGAAACGCCTAAGATAGCAGCACATTCCTTTTTTGAAAAGAACGGGGGTGCGCCGGGCAGCTTCTCGATCTGGCACACCGAGAGCGCCGCCCTTGCTTCATCCAGATCAAGCTGCTTCCCTTCATGTATTTCTTGGTACTCGTCTAGACTTCGCCCTTGATTCCTGGCATTTCTTAAAAATCTTTTTCGAAATCTACAGTACGGCTCCGGTCGTACATGTTTGCTGGTATCCTGCTATAGATTTCATTCCTGCGCACGCGGTAAGATTCAAACCGGTCCGGGCTTGAGAATGAAAAAACCATGTTCCGCTCGCTTTCCGAGAGGCTTTCCTCGCTTAAGCTTATGTCAAAGTACAGCCTGGCGGTGGCGCTCCTG
>JAISSG010000056.1 GCA_031273185.1 Treponema sp.
CTTCTGGTGGAGGAGGTCGATGTTCTGGGTTATCACCGCCTTGAGGATGCCACGCTTTTCCAGATCGCCCAGGACGGTATGCACCACGGACGGCTCTTTCTCGTCGATGTTGTAGATAAACGAACCCGCCTGGGTGTAGTACAGCGACGGGTCGCGCTCGAAATAGCGTATGTCAAAAATTTTCTCCGCGTCCATATCGTTGTACAGGCCGTTCTTGCCCCGGAAATCCCGGATGCCGGAAAGCGTGCTGACACCGGCCCCGGTAAGGGCGACCAGGTGCCGCGCCTCCTGTATCCGCCTGAACAGCTCCGCAATGTCCGCCTTGAATTGTTTTTCCATCATAACCTGGGGTTGAAATTATACCACATTTATGGTATCCTTGCTATATCTTTACGATAAGCGAGGTATAACATGGCGTATAAAATCAGCGACGCTTGCACGAACTGCGGCAGTTGCGAAAGTGAATGCCCGGTGGAAGCTATCTCTGAATCCGGCGGGAAGCGCGCAATCGACGCGGCGAAGTGCGTCGATTGCGGCGCGTGTTCCGGCGCATGCCCGGCAGAAGCCATAACCGGCGAGTAGCCAGAAAAGGTTATGGGCAAATACGGCAAGGGAGCCACCCTTGCCTTTTTTTTCTTTTTTTTGGTTTCCCTTCTGTGCCATGCCGCCGAAGACTCAGGCGGCGCGGGGCAGGATGACCGGGGCTACCAGCTCATTGCGCGGCTGGACTGGCGGGATAGCGGCTTCAAGCAGCTTATGGCCGACGTGGAGGCAAACCGGCGGCGCGTCTTCAACCTGATCACCAGGCCGCGCAACAGCTTTGACAGCGCCGCCGCCGTCGCCGGATCCCTCACCGTGTACCAGTACGTCCCGGTCGAGGGGGATACCATCTTCTCCCTGGCCGCCCGCTGCAGCATGCCGTACTCGGCGCTGGCAAGCCTGAACCGCATAAGCCACCCGGAGATGGTCGAGGCGGGAAGGCCCCTGCTGCTGCCCTCGGCGCCGGGGATTTTCGTGCCGCAGGAGCCGCAGTCCGATCTTGAGCGGTTGCTGGCATCCAGCCATTTCCCGCCGGATGAGGGGAAATCGACCATGCTGAGCATTGGGGGGAGCGCGGGGAAAGGCGGCGCCGTTTTTTATTTTTTCCCCGGCGGCGACTACAGCCAGACCGAGCGGGCGTTTTTTCTCAACAGGGGCTTCAGCTTCCCACTGCGCTCCTACCGCATGACCTCCGGCTTTGGCGTGCGCAGGAACCCGGTAACGGGAAACATACGCCTCCACGAGGGGCTTGACCTTGCCGCCCCCGAGGGAACCGAGGTATACGCCGCCGGGGCCGGCGCTGTCACCGAAACCGGCAACGACCCTATCTACGGGAATTACGTCGTGATACGGCACGCCGACGGCTGGGCGAGCCTGTACGGCCACTTGCGGGGGGTTGGGACAACCTTGCACGCGACGGTAAATTCGGGTACTCTTATAGGGTGGGTGGGATCAACCGGGCAGTCTACCGGCCCTCATCTTCATTTCGAGTTGAGACGCAACGGAATAGCGCGGGATCCCGACAAACATCTTTTCACGCCAGGCGGGCGCTAGGGCAAATGCAGAAGGCTGTTGTTGTTTGTGCTTTATATCTTTCCATCCTCACCACCTCGGCGGAAGCGGAGTCGTTTCGCGCCCTGGTAGCCGGGGAGCTGACGGTGTCCGCCACCAGCCCCGAAGGTGTCTCTCTTGGCCTTGCCTACAACAATTCCGCAGTGATCCGGCTGGGCTCCGACACCCGCTTCTTCCGGGGTGTCGAGATTGAGCTTTCCGCGCCCCAGGCATGGCTTTTGTACCAGGGCAGCCTGGCGATGGCGGCATACGCGGAACTCAGCCGCGCCCTTGTCACGGGGGTAAACGACCTTGACGGGCGGCGCGTTGCCTTTGAGCCCCTGCCCAACAGGTTGCGGGCCGTCTACCAGGTTCCCGTGCGCCGGTCCCACGGACTGCGGTCCGGCCCCTACGCCACGGTCATCGAAGGGGTTGTGCCGCCAGCGTCGTTCCCCCTCCTGTTCCGGCTCCTGCCCATTATCAAGGGCCTGAGCGAGGAGCTGGAAACGATGCGTTTCTTCCTGACGGCAAAGCCCATCCTTGGCGACGAGGGCGCCGTCAGCCTGCATTTCCGCTACCCGGAACAGTTGAGGGGCAGGCCGTTTACCGTGCTCATCGACGACATTCTGGTCGAAAACATTAACGAGGAGCGGCTGCTCAGGGAAGGGGAGCATCATTTGGTGGTGCTTTCCGAAGAATACCGCAACGAGAGCCGCCGTTTCATGGTGGAAAGGACAAAAACCATGGAACTGATCATCAATTTGCAGGATCTAACGCCGCATATTATCTTTGAGGCACCCGAAAACGCCCAAATCTTCCTGGACAACAGGCTTATTTCGCGGAGCAACGACCCGGTTTCGGTGGAACCTGGCGTGCACGAGGCAAGATTCCAGGTCGGCGACTATTCCCTTACCAGGACGATCAGCGTCCAGCGGGGGAAAACCTACAGGGTCGCCCTTTCCGTGGACATAGACGTCGAGGAAAACGAGTAGCCCGCTCAAATAGCGCTAAAGGAACCGGGGATCCTGGCCGATATTCAATATGTCGGACGTGTAGTTCCCCTCCCAAATCACTATGCGTCCGATATGCCTCAAGGGGCATAGGCCGGTGAAAACCGGCCTTTTTAATTGATTTAAGAAGCGATTTTGACGTTGCTCTTATTGGCGGCTTGGGCCTGTAATTGAGCATTTTTTCCCAGGCCCCCCAAATTGGTTGTAAAGCCTATGAATTGTTCAAAGTCTTCAACCATCTGCAAGAAGTTATTAAGGAATACTCTATCAGCGGCAAAAGTCGGCGATGCATCCGGTATGGCGTTGACTAAATTCTCCCGTAGTTTCGGTAAAATTGTAGCGTAATCATTACCTTGTGGTAGTGTTATACCCAGTTGTCTGAGTTCTGCAATAAGGCCGTTAAAGGCATTCTGGGCGTTTTGTTTCCCTATGATGCTTTCTGCGGCGGTATTTTCGCCAGTCTTATACATAAAATTCTGTTGTTCCGTCCGGGTACCCATTCGGAATGCGTTCAACTGTTTCACATTGTTACTTCCAATAACGGGCGTCAAACAGAAAATAGAGAAGTCTTTAAGTGCTAGGTTAAAATGGTTTTCCATGCGACCATCGCCTTCTTGTTCGTAAGCTGTGTTAATGATGTCATATAGCGCATAATTAGCATTTGCGGCCACCCCCCCCACAGGGGCATTTTGGGAAACTTTTAACAAGTCATCAGCTTGTTTTTTTAAGAATGGCATAATTTTATTAACTTCATTTTGGACTCTGGTCTGCGACCAACCAATTTCGGGTTTGGGAATTACCAAATCATAGCCGGCGTTGTTTACGGTATGGGTTGTAGGTTTGTCGTTTGGGTTAATGTCACCACCGTTGGTCGGTTGCGGGCATCCGGCAAGGCC
>JAISSG010000060.1 GCA_031273185.1 Treponema sp.
ATAGTCTTTTTTGACAGCTTGGTTTCTTTCAGCAGGTATTCTTGAAACTCTTCCAGCCATTTTTCCGTTACGCTCCCGATGGCGATATTGCCGCCGGGAAAATCTTCAAGGTGTTTAACAGCTTTATGGGTGAAGTCGTTCTGGCCCCGGCCCTCGGCTATTCCGTTCATGTACTCGATAAGGGTCTGCTTGCCGCCCACGGGGTCAACCATCCCCCATTCGCCGGACAATATCTGCGCTTCCCTCTTGCTCTTGCATACCTCGGCAAGCCGCATAATCTCGGCCCGCTGCGCCTTATCCGCCGGAAGGGTAAGCCCCAGGGATTCCCATTTACGCCGCCCGTTGTGCCAAATATCCAGATATAACTTACCCCGGTTTTCCCTGACCTTAACTCCCACAAATACCGCCCTGTAGCAAATTTTTCCGCCTACATACTGCCTACATATTGCATACAGAAAATGATAAAACATAGTGAAATAAAACACAAGATACAAAAGAACAAGTCCCGCCCTTTTCGTTTTCAAGGTGGCGTTATGCGCCAGTAAACCACCGCTAATTCCTTATCAGATAAAGAATTATGAAACAAAATGAAACATAAAAAAGCATTAAAAAAGCCCGTCCGAAAACAGGCTTTATCTCCCCCGCGCGGATTCGAACCACGGACCCAGTGGTTAACAGCCACTTGCTCTGCCAGCTGAGCTACAGGGGAATGTAGCTAAAATATAGCTTTTTTCGGGGTATGTGTCAATCGTACGCTCGGTTAGATTTTTACGTGTGTCAATCGTACGTCGTACGTACGTCTCTCCCCAAATGGCGATTCACTGCCCCGCATAGGGGCAGTGAATCTGGCGGTTGTCACTCTTCCATGATGCCGGCCCGGACCTCGCCCCTGATGCTGGGTATGTCCAGTACCATGCCGGGGCGAATAAGGTCGGGGTTGTTGGGCTGGGGCAGCTTGCTCCTGTTTGCGTTGTAAATGTGCCGCCACATCCACGGGTTCCCGTAGATTTCCGGCTTCCCGGCGATGTTCCACAGGCAGTCCTTCCAGCGGACCCAGGTTTTCACGCGGTACTGCGCCGGAAGCACCTGCTCGCTGGGCAGGGTCTCCAGTATGGCAAGAACCCGAAGCGCCGAGTCCTTGGCTTTGGTCCAGTCCTCGCGGGAGCGGGCGTCCAGGGCCTCGGCAAAAGCGGCCTCCGCCGATCCGTAAGTCTCGGCGAATCGCCTGGGCGCGCCGATGTTCCTCGCCCACTCCAGGCGGGCCTCGGCCCGGGCGATTGCGTCGTTGGCTTCCTTCATCCTCATTTGCGTGGCCACGTATTCGTCCGACTTTTCGGCGTATTGAATGGCCTCCGTTGCGTAGCGAATCGCGTCGTCGTACTTGCCCCCCGCGTAGCATTCTTCGGCAAGGGCGGTAAGCCTGGCGTTCTCAACCAGGTACGGGTTGTTCAGCAGGACGTTGACGTACTCCAGCGCCTGGATGTCGCCCTCGGCCGCATGGAGCGCCATCCCCGTGCCGAACAGCAGGATCAGCGCCATCGCCGCAAACGTGCGTTTACTCGTTCTAGTTGCTTTCATTGTTTCCCTCCAAAGATTGGCCGACGTTTGTCGCAAGGGCGACGCTTTCGGCTGATCGTTGCCTGGCTCTGGCCACGGCGTTTTCCGCCTGGCCTCGTTTTGTCTCCGCTCCCCGGGCGGCGGTTGTGAACAGGGGCGCCGCCTGGTTAAAGCGTTCTACCGCAGTTGCATAGGTTTTCCCGTTGAAGGCTGTCACCCCCTGCTGGTAGACGGCTTCCGCCTGGTTGTATTCCGTTGGCATAGCCACGGGTGCCCGCGCGTCGATTGCCGCCTGCCGCTCCCGGTCGGCGCGTTCCTTGGCCGCCTGCGCCGCCGTGTCGTTTTCCCCTGCGGCCTGCGCGACGCTTCTGCGGGTAATGTCGTCATAGGCATCAGCCGCCGCATTGTAGAGAGGCACGGCGGCCTTCATTTCGGCAAGGGTGCCCCGTCTCGCGTTGGTCGCGGCCTGGTTCCTCGTCTCGGCGGCCCTCCAATCGTTGGGGAAATAGGTCTGCGCCCGTGCGTCCGTTGCCGCCCTTCGGGACTGCTGGGCGCGGGCCACCGCTTGCTGCAAGGCCCTGGACGCAGCGTCCTTGTCCTGGGCAAACCTTGGGCGGCTCCTGTTGGCGATGTCGTCGTAGGCGTTCGCTGCGGAGACGTATAGCGCGGTTGCCGCTTCCATCTCCTCCGGCGTGCCCCTTTTGGCGTTTCGCGCGGACTGGTTCCTCGATTCGGCGGTTCGCCAGTCGTTGGCGAAGTAGGTCTGGGCGTCCACGTCCATCGCGTCCTGCCGCGATTTTTCCGCCCGCGCGATTGCCGCGTTCAGGTTCTGCTGGGCCCGGTCTTGCGCGGCAAGGGGCCGGCTTCTTTCGGCAAGATCGTCATAGGCGTCTGCCGCGGCTGCGAACAGTTCCCCAGCCGCCCTGATATTGTCCGGCGAGTCTGTCTTGGCGTTCCTCCCGGACTGAAGCTGGGCCTCCGCGCCTCTCCACTCGTTGGGGAAACGGGTATTCGCCTGTACATCCTGGGCGCCTTTTCGGGACTGCTCGGCGCGGGCCATGGCCTGCCGCAGCTCCGCCATAGCGGCATCCCTTTCTGCGGCAACCAGGGGGCGGCTCCTTTCGGCAATGCTGTCAAACCCGTCGGCGGCTGCTGCGTACAGCGAGACGGCGTTTTTCATTTCGCTGAGGCTTTCTTTCGGGGCGTTCTCGCCGCTCTGGTACCCGGCCTCGGCGGCCTCCCAGTCATCGGGGAAGTAGGCGGGGCCCTGGTTGTCCAGCGCGCCCTGCCGGGACCGCCCGGCGCGGGCCGCCGCCGCTTCCAGGGCGAGGCGGGTCTCCTCCACGTCCTTGGCGTACAGCGGGCCCGAGTCTTCGGCGATCTCCTCCCATGCCCCAGCCGCCTGGCTGAACAGCGTTGCCGCCTCGTTCACCCCGCCAATAGTGTTTTTGTTGGTGCTCTTGGCGGTCTCGTTGTCCGATTCCGCCTGCTGCCATCTGTCAGGGAAATATTCCTGGCCGTTCACCTCGCTGGCCTGCTCCCTTGCGCTGGCGGCCCGCGTCATCGCGGCGTTCATCGTGTCCAGCGCCCCCTGATCCAGTGGCTGGGCGGTAAGGCCCGTGGCCGCAGGCATGGTTTTGCAGGACATGGCCAGCAGCAAAACCGCCATGCCAAACAAAAGGAAAAGTATTTTCTTGTTTTTCATGCTTCCCTTCTTTACTCCTTGATTCAGAGCGTATCCAAAAGCTGCCGAATTTTGGAACAAGTTCCTCTAGCGTTGCCTATTATAATACTTTTGCCGGATCCTATCTAGGGACTTTATGGCACAATGTACCGAATCAGCGGACGATGTTCGGGCAGTCTTTCCCGGAAAGCACGTCGATGAGGTTCTGTACCGACAGAGCGGCCATAGCCTCGGTAGCCTCGACGGTGTGGGATGCGGTATGGGGGGTCAGCACGACGTTTTCCAGCCCGGCAAGCGGCGACTGCCGGAGGGGCTCGGTCTCGTAAACGTCCAGCCCCAGCCCGCCCAGGTGCCCCGACGCAAGAAGCTCGTATGCCGCCGCCTCGTCGATGAGGCTGCCCCTGGCGGTGTTCACGATGATAGCCCCTTTTTTCATGGCCTTCATCACGTCCGCCGAAATTATGCGCCTGGTTTGGTCGGTCAGGGGCAGGTGCAGGCAGAGAAAGTCCGCCTCCCGGATGACCGTGCCGAAATCCGCCGGAATGACGCCGATTGATTCGGTGTATTTCTTCTCGATGGAGCGATCAAAGGCGAGAATTCTCATGGAAAAGCCCAAAGCCCGCCGCGCCACCGCCCTTCCCACCGCGCCCAGGCCAAGGATGCCGATCGTTTTTCCGTACAACTCGACGCCGACCGAGCGGGGCCACTGGCCCTCGCGGGTTTTCCGGTCGATGATCGGCAGCCTGCGGGCAACGGCGAGCAGCAGGGCGAAGGTAAGGTCGGCGGCGGCCTGGGAGTTTGAGCCGGGCGTATTGCACACGGCAACGTTTCTTTCCCTGGCCGCGGCAAGGTCAACCTGGTCCACCCCGACGCCGTAGCGGGAAACGACCTTCAGCCTTGAGGCGCTTGCGAACACCCTGGCGGTAAAATGGTCCAGCCCGGCCACGCAGCCGTCGCAGTCCGCAATCAGGGGGATAAGCTCATCCTCGGAAAGGTACTTCCCAACGGGGTTGAAAGTCAGGGCCGTGGCGAACGAGCGGAGTTTTTGCAGGGCGGGGCTGGCGGAATCCGGCTTGAGCGATGTGGGGGTGACCAGGATTTTCATAATGATACTACATATCATTATCTTTTGGTTTGTCAATGAGCTTCTGCGGCTCGTTCGCAAGGAAATTTATTATACCGTTCTAGGCATACGACATTTGGGCGGGATAACCGAGCCCGCCCAAATGTGGCGAAAGTTTTGCGCGGGAGTGCGTCGCAGACGCTACGACCTAGCAAAACCGAAGCCCGAGCTGCCGAAAGCGGCGAAGCGTATACCGTTTGTTATGTGCTGTTTGGGCGTACTCCATATAATATTATAATCTCTTATATAATCTTTTAATTATTATAATAAAATTCATAAAAATAAATATTTCTGTTACTATAGTTATTAATTGTGAATTAACTACATTCCAATAATTAAAATCCAAATTAAAATATTTAATTAAATTAATATTAATTATTACCAATGGTAACATCAAAAAAATAAAATATCGCAATCTCAATATGAAACTGATTGGAATTATTGAATATAAGTACAGGAAAATAGCCTTATTCTTTACTATATTATAACACCATATATATTTTACCAGATTAATCATAATAGGAATAAATGACAATATAAATGCTAAATTATATGCCTCTATATTAACAGGATACCTACTTGTTTTTAACAATGAAAAAATTGGGGAAATTACAAAAAACGAATATATAATAAATTGTTTTGGGGTTATAGATCTATTAATAATTTCATTTTCTATTTTCTTTATGCTAAATAATACCATAAATTGCCTCTTAATACTCATGTTACGCATGAGGTCATACAATGATTGAAAATCTGCCCCAAAGTGGCATAAAATGGGTCATTTTGACACACTTTCAAGGCTACTTGGGGCTGAAAAATAAGGCTTTGCGTAAGGTGAGTTAATATTATTCTCTCATAAAATATCGTTATTGTCAATATGGTTTAGGCATTAATTTATCCTTACTTATGCATTCAAAATACCTAGTTCTAATGTCGCATAACATCTGGCTTAATGCTAAATTTCTACAAATTGGGACGGCTTTCAGCCGGGGCAGGGCTTTGGGGTATTAAACCAGGCTTTCGAATAAGATCTGAAACCGTGGCAAAGGCATAGCCCTGGCTGGTGAGGCCCTGGTAGAGTTCCGCGAGCAGGGGGGCCAGTTCCGGCGACCATGTGTGGCCTATCATCACGGCGCTGCCCCTCTCGGCGGCAAGCGCGAGGCCGCCCCTGATTGCGAGGCTCATCGACTGGCGGTCCTGCTCGTTGTCGATGAACGTGCTGCGCTCGCTGATTTTCACGCCAAGGCTCCGCGCCGCGGCGGGGACGGCGGTTTCGGCGGTCGTCCGGGAATCAAGGAAATGAATCCCCTGATCGCGGCAGAAGGCAAGCACGGTTTCCATGACCTGCCGGTCCGCGGTGATCCTTGATCCCTGGTGGTTGTTCATGCCCGCTACGGGGCCTATCTCGGCAATGTTGCGGCGCAGTAGTTCCAGGACCTCGGCGGTTTCCATCCCCGCGTAAATCGCCCCCGGTCCCGGCGGCTGCCCGCCCGTCGCTTCCATCGGCTGGTGGAGGAACAGCTCCTTTCCGGCGGCGCGGATTCGCCGGGCGGCTTCCGCCGAGTGGGGGAGGCCCGGCAGGACGGCGATGGTCAGCGGGCCGGGAAAGCTCAGGAATGGCTCCAGTTCCCGCAGGTTGTTGCCCGCGTCGTCGATGACCAGCGCCACCGTCCCCTGGTAGCTTGGCCTTGGCTGTTGCTGGGGGGGAGGGGCCGGCCTTGCCTGGGCTGCGGCAACGGGCTGCGGAGCTTGCGCTGCTGGCATCGGTTCCGGCTGCCGGGGGACAGGCATCGGCCTTGCCTGGCCTGCGGCGGCAATTGGCTTAAGCGCTTGCGCTGCCGGCGTTGGTTCCGGCTGCCGGCTTTCCGGCCTGCTCGGAGGGATTTTTTCTGCCGGGGGCTCGGGCGTCGCGGAAGTTACCGCCGGGGCTGGGGGCGCAGCTGGCGTTACCGCTGGTGTCCGGGGCTTCTCTGCCGGGGGCTGTTGCTGATGGACCTGGGTTACCGACCGTTCCGGCTCCACCCCTGGGATTTCCTGCGGGGCTTCAACCAGGGGTGGATCGGATTGCTGTACCCTTCCCGCGTTAAGTACCATTATTGAGATGGCCCCGGAGGCCAGTATGAGGGCTGCGGTCAGCAGCAGGGCTTGCCATATCTCGCGGGTAATTTTCTTTTTTCGTTTTCTAGCCCTTTGGGGCGCACTTCGCTTCTTCCTGGCGGCTGGGGAAGACGGCTTGGCTTGCTTTTTCCTGACGACCGGGGAAGATGGCTTGCTTTGCTTTTTCCTGCCGGTTGGCAAGGAGGGCCTGCCGGGCCTCGCGCCCTTGTTGCTGGTTCCAGACACGCCTTATTATCGGCTTGTTGAGGCCCTCTCGAAACTGGAGTTTTGCAATATCTACTTTATATCCGGCGACGTAAAACCCGGTTAATCCAAAAATGCATGTCCAAAGGGGCCTGCTTTAGGCAGCGGGCCATCGGTCCGGCATTTCCGCCGCCGCTAGGGTTTTACCAGGGCCTCTACACTGCCTCCAGGCTGCCGAATTGCTCAAGCTCTTCCGCGTGGCTGCGGATTTTTGCCAGGGCCTTCATTTCAATCTGGCGGACCGTCTCCGGGGACAAGTCCATCTTGTCGCCTATTTCCTTGAGCGTGTGGGGCTCGGTGCCCTCAAGCTGGTAGCGGTAGGAAAGGACCTGCCTTTCCCTGTCCTTAAGCCGGTCAAGAAAACGCCGCGCTCCCTCGCGGTAATGGTTCCTGAACAGGGTCCGCTCCGGGCTGTAGGTGTAATCCTCGTGGACATCCATAGCCGCCCCGCTGTCTTCCTGGCCGCTTCTGCTCATTTCCAGCGGCAGGGGGCCGGAAGTCATGCTGATGATAAAATTTACGTCCTTCACGGGGATTCCCAGCTCGCCGGCGATGTCCTCGGCCCGGGGCTGGTGCATGAGGGTCTGGCTGAGGACGTGGTAGGTATGCTGAATCCTGCGGAGAATCTCTTCCTTGCGGTGGGGGAGCCTGACGATGCGGCGCTTGTTGGTCAGGAAGCGGGTGATAAACTGGCGGATCCACCATGTGGCGTAGGTGCAAAAGCGCACGTTCTTTTTGTGGTCGTATTTTTCGGCGGCGTGTATCAGCCCCAGGTTTCCTTCCTGGATAAGGTCGATAAAGGGAACGTCCTGCACCGCGTACTGGCGCGCAATCTTGACCACGAACCGAAGGTTGCCCTGCACCAGCTTGTGCAGGGCGTCCTTGCTCCCCTTTTGCGCAAGCCGGGAAAGCTCTATTTCTTCGCTAAATTCCAGCAGGGGGTATAGCTTTATCTGGTCAAAATAAATTCTGAGAAGCTCTTCGCCTTCGGACTTTCTGCAACTGGTTCTTGCCGCGCTTCTCATTCTCCCTCCAATGCCTCACCCCGCGTGTCTAATACTTACAGCAATTTCCGTGCCAATCCCTCGATTTTCCGAATAATTTTTATAATTCCTTGCGCCATAACGACTTAGCGTTTTGCGGTTTTTCCCGGCCTGCTGAAAATGGCCGGAAACGTGCACTTTTTCATACTTTTCCCTGTATGGAAATTATAATTTTAACATGGTATATTTCCGGCAGCTTATGATTGAGTATGTTGTTCCCTCGAACATCGACGACCGTGTCCTGGCCAGGGCTGCGCGAATCCTGGAAGGCGGCGGGCTTGTCGCCCTGCCCACCGACACCAGTTGGAGCCTGGTCTGCTCGCTCAAGTCCCCGTCCGGCATAAAGCGCCTGCGGAAGCTCTCCGGCGAGCGGGACGAGCGGCATTTTACCCTGCTGTGCTCCGACATTTCCCAGTTCGGGGAGCTGTGCAGCCTGGACAACAGCCGCTTCCGGCTGATCAAGCGCCTGTCGCCCGGCCCCTACGTGTTCATACTGAAGACGCTTCTGGGAACCGAGAAGGCGCTTGACATACGCCGCCGGGAGGCCGGGGTCAGGATTCCCGGCCACCCCGTGCCCCTTGCCCTGATCGACGCCCTGGAGCAGCCCCTCTACTCGATAACCGCCAAAAAGTCCATGCACGAGGACGTTGACTTTGACAGCCCCGCGGTCGGGGACGGCTCGGAGCTGCCGCCAATCCCCGAGGAGGACCTTTTCGAGGGGGGCTGGGAGCTTGAGGGAATCGACGGCGTGGACCTGGTCCTGGACGACGGCGAGGAGCGCGAGCGGGTTTTTTCCACGATACTGGACGTTTCCAGCGAGGAGGTGGCCTTGCTTCGGAAAGGAGCCGGTCCCTGGCCTGCTTAGGCGACAGGAATCGCGCACAGAAAAAGTTATGCGAAATTGCTCCGAAACTACTGGAAAATTTAAGAATTAAAATGGTTGACAAAATGTGGGAAAATTAAAATAATTCATAATATCAAGAACCATATTGATGTTTGTACCGTCTAATATATAGACTATTGAAAGTCAATATCAAATGCGGGCCTTCTTTGAGGGCTAATAAGGAATAGAGGATGTTAGGTTTTCTTATTGGAATTTTGCTTTATCAATTAATGCTCATTGCAATTGTCTCAATTTTTACAATTGCATTTATGGAGAAAAACAAAGAAAATTATTGTAGAATTGGTCTTTTCGCAATAGTTTTTTTGGTCTATTTTATAATGCGAATTTTGCCAAACATTATTGGTTTCAACAATTTTGAACTACCATGGGAAAG
>JAISSG010000132.1 GCA_031273185.1 Treponema sp.
TCGGAAATTACTGGTTCGATATGAAAAACTAACTACGACCTATAAGGCCTTGCTTATGTTATCATGCGCCTTTATTGCTCTTCGTAAGGCTGGTGTTATTTAGGGATAAGCTCTAAGTAATGCCAAGTATGCCTATCTTATCGAACCTATGGTTCGATGCGCCTCTGCGTGAGGATTATTCCTCTAAATCCCTACGGGTTCTCGTAGTGCTTGTACATGAACCGACGGATCTTCTGCTGGGCGTTTTTCTCAAACGGCTCCTTGCGCAGCATGAAGTCCGTGATCTTCTTGTAGCCGGGCAGGGTGCGGTTCGCTTCCGCAATCTCTTTCTTGATCAGGCCTTTGATAAAATCGTCGTCGCCCTCCCTGCCGGGGTGATCTTCCTGTATCGCGTCAAAGTTGGGAACCGTTACCGCAAAAATATGCTCGCCGCCGTAGACCGGCTCCCTGCGCCCCACGACGAGAATCTCGCCGATAACGCGCGAGCCGTTAAAATGCATCTCGATTTCCTCGGGGTAGATGTTCTTGCCGCCGGAGCTGACGATGAGGTTCTTCTTTCTGCCCTTGATGTACAGGTAGCCGTCCTCGTCCTTGTAGCCAAGGTCGCCGGTGAGAAGATAGCCGTCCTCGGTTATCGCCTCCCTGGTTGCCTCTTCGTTTTCAAAATAGCCCAGCATGACCGACGGTGACTTTGCGGCAATCTCGCCTATGCCTTCGGGGCCGGGGTCGAGGATCTTCACGTCGGTGTAGCTTACCGGCAGGCCGACCGAAACGTTTCGCTTGTGCCGGGGGGTGTTCACGCTGATAAGGGGGCTGTTCTCGCTCATGCCGTAACCGTGGACGATGTTGAAGCCCAGCGAGTCGAAAAAATCCGCAGTCGCCGGGTTGAGGGGGCCGCCGCCGGCTACCATGATTTTCACCGAGTGCAGGCTGGCCCTCTTGCGGATAAAGCGGAACACCTTCCGCCCAAATTCGGGCCGCCCCTTTTTCGCCTCGGCAAGGGCAATCTTCCGCAGCAGGTTGAGCGGGCCGCGAGCTATCCCCGGTAGCTTGTTGTAGCCCGCCTCGATTGCCGCCATCACCTTGTCGTATAACAGGGGGACGGCGATAAGGAACGTGACCCCGGCATCCCGCACGTCGTCGATCACCACCTTCCCGACGATTTTCTCGGAGATGACCGTTGGGATGCCCCGGGCGATGGGCGCCATGAAGCTGCAGGTAGTGGGGTAGGTATGGTGCAGGGGCAGCACGTCTATGAACACGTCGGCGGAGTTGGGCCGCAATATGCGTATCGCCGCGCTGGCGTTGGCGATGATGTTCTTGTGGGAAAGGGTCACGCCCTTGGCAAAGCCGGTCGTCCCGGAGGTAAAGACGATGGACGCCGGGTCGTTTGGCGATATGCTGCCGGGATCGGGCAGGGCCACGGCGGCGGCATCCGCCCCAAAGCGCTCGTATTCGGCCTGCTGCCCGCTTTCCTCGTCCGGGCTGATGCACACCGAAACCGGCAGATGCACGCCCTTGCCGGCCAGCGACTTGGCAAAATCCCGCTTCCTGCCGGAATAGAACAGGGCCTTTGCCCTGGTCAGGGTGATGATGTTGAGGCACTCCTGCTCGGAGACCAGGAAATCAATCGGCACGATGCAGATCCCGGCGATAACGGTTCCCATCCAGGCCGCCATCCACTCAGGCCGGTTTTCGGACCACAGCGCCACGCGGTCGCCCTTGGCCAGGCCTGCCGCCAAAAGCCCACGCGCTACCCTGCGGCATTCCTCGCCGAATCTGGCATAGGTCCAGCGGGTAAACTCGGTCTGCTTGCCGCAGCGGAACAGGATCGCGTCCCTGTCCGCGTGGTCCCTTGATATCTGCTCGACCAGTTGGGCAAAGTTCTGATGGGGAATGTCGGGGATGTCGGAAATATAATCGCTGAAATCTAGCATACTGGGTGCCATGATAAATGAATCTCCCGTTTTTGTCGAGATAAAAGTGAAGGTATGGACAAAAGGCACACAATGTACTACAATACGATATGAGGTTTCTATGGAAAGAGGACAAGAATGATCTGCTTAAACAGCACCGAAAAATCTCATTTGAGCAGATTGTCTTGTCAATCGAAAATAAACAAATAGTGGATGTCATGGAGCATCCAAATCAGCAAAAATATAAGGGGCAAATAGTTATTTTGGTTGAAAGAGACAATTATGTTTATGTTGTTCCCGCATTGATTTCAGATTCAGGGGAAGAATGTCGTTTGAAAACGATTTTCCCCAGCTGCAAATATACCAATAAATTTTTGGGGAGGAAGGAATGAACGAGCAAAAATATTTGGATGGTGAAGAGCAGCGGCTCATAAAATCGCTTGAAAGGGATGGCTGGAAATCGGCATCTGATCTTGAAGGCTGGAAAACCCTGCTGTCTAGAACCGCGACCAATACATTAAGCAAGGATCAACGCATGAACATTCGCATAACCAAAAATGATCTTGACGGTATTAAATTAAAGGCCGCGGAAGAAGGACTGCCGTACCAAACATTGGTTGCCAGCATAATTCATAAATACGTTACCGGCAGGCTAACTGAAAAAACACGCGGCAGCCTCATATAACACCCATTCCCAAAATCGCAAGCGACGCTTATCATAAAGCATGGCAAAATACATACTCGCCCTGGATCAGGGGACAACCAGTTGGCACCATTGACAATGCGGGGTTTTTGCAGTATGGTTTTAGTGCTGGTCGGGGTCGTTTCGGACGTTAGGCCAAAGGAGGCCGCAAGGTCGGCATTAGGCACCCGATCGGGCTTTTGTTTTCCAAAGGGTAATTACCCCCATCTGGTTGTTTCCCCGTTCAACGCTTGCGGTATAGACAGTTCCGTTCACCTTTTTGATAAACAACACCTTTTTGTTTCCTCTGCGGTCGGTATCCTCGTGCCGGGCGGTGTCAAATTCATTCATAACTGCCGGAATAAGGGCGAAATCATCCGGTGTAATGTTTTCTTGCCCTCGTGCCGCTTCTCCTTGACCGTGGTTCTTTTTAATATGCCGAACATCACTATCGGTTATGAATATGGATTTTATTTCTTTGTCCAAAAGTTTTTTCAATTCTGTTTTCAATCTGTCTGAAAGAGAAAAATCAGCACGGGCGACCTTGAGGTTCCCGCTCCATACCGCTTTTGCCAATTCCACAAGCAAGGATGCCTAGGGGTAATGTTTTGCAAGTTCTTTTTCTGAATCTGTCATTGTATAATCATATCATGAGATGGCCTCCACTCCCTAGTCCCCATTCCCCATTCCCAAAATCACTAAAGGCGCTTATCATAAAGCATGGCAAAATACGTGCTTGCCCTGGATCAGGGGACAACTAGTTCGCGGGCGATCCTGTTCGACCGGGAAATGAACATCGTCGCGGTAGAGCAGAAAGAGTTTGCGCAAATTTACCCCCGCGAGGGCTGGGTCGAGCATGATCCCGCCGAAATTTACTCGTCGCAGTACGCGGTGATGATGGAGCTTATTGTGCGGCAGGGCATAAGGGCGGCGGACATTGCCGCCATCGGCATTGCCAACCAGCGGGAAACGACGGTGCTGTGGGAAAAGGCCAGCGGCAGGCCGGTTTACAACGCCATTGTCTGGCAATGCCGCCGCACGGCGGACATCGTGGACGGCCTGGTGAAAGAAGGGCTGTCCGATCACATCAGGAAAACCACGGGCCTCGTGCCGGATGCGTATTTTTCCGCCACTAAAATTAAGTGGATTCTTGATAACGTAGACGGGGCAAGGGAAAAGGCCCGCAAAGGGGAGATTCTCTTTGGCACGGTTGACACCTGGCTCATCTGGAAACTCACCGGGGCGCATGTTACCGATTACAGCAACGCCAGCCGCACCATGTTATTCGACATTCACCGCCTCGACTGGGACGACACCCTGCTCGCCGCGCTGGACATTCCCCGCGCCATGCTGCCGCAGGTGCGGCCCTCAAGCGAGGTGTACGCCCACGCCGATGTGCAGGGGGCAAAAATTCCCATCGCCGCCGCCGCAGGCGACCAGCAGGCGGCGCTGTTCGGGCAGTGCTGTTTCGAAAAGGGGCAGGCGAAAAACACCTACGGCACTGGCTGCTTCCTGCTGATGAACACCGGCGATCGGGCAAGCGACAGCCACAGCGGCCTTATCACCACCGTTGCCGCCTGCCTGCCCGGCAAGGTACAGTACGCGCTGGAAGGATCGGTCTTTATCGGCGGCGCGGTGATCCAGTGGCTGCGGGACGAACTGCGGCTTATCACCGAAAGCGCCGACAGCGAATATTTTGCGGCAAGGGTCGCCGACACCGGTGGGGTGTACCTCGTCCCGGCCTTTGCCGGCCTGGGCGCGCCGTACTGGGACATGCATGCGCGTGGCTGCATCGTCGGCATTACACGCGGCACCAAGCGCAGTCACATCATCCGGGCGGCGGAGGAGTCCATCGCCTACCAGGTGACCGACCTGTTACGCGCCATGGAAAAAGATGTCGGCTTTGCCATGACCGATCTGCGTGTTGACGGCGGCGCAAGCCGCGACCGCTTTTTGATGCAGTTCCAGGCCGACGTTTCCGGCTGCACGATCATCCGCCCGATAATACGGGAAACAACCGCCCTGGGCGCGGCCTGCCTTGCAGGGCTGGCGACGGGTTTCTGGAACGGGGTAGGGGAGTTGGAAAGCCGCTGGCAGCGCGACGCGGTTTTCACCCCCGCGATGGATACCGCCAGGCGCGAAGAGCTAATGTCCGGCTGGCGCAAAGCCGTCAGCCGCAGCCGGGGCTGGGCATCGGGGGCTGGGGACCAGGGAGCGCGGCTGGAAAATTTTTCGTGAAAAATTGGCGGCAGCGATTAAAGCATTTTCGTTTTTTGTGCCATAATAGAGGCAGAACACAGGGAGAAAATGACGATGGAAACTATGCGACAGACGGAACACCCCACCTTCGAGAGCGTCTGGGCAATGATGCAAGAAAACGAGCGGAAGTGGGAGGAAACGCGCAAGGAAAGGGAACTGGAGTGGAAAGAGATCGCCAAGATGCAGAAAGAGAACAACCGGCAGATTGGCAAGCTGGGCAACCGCCTTGGCGAGATGGTCGAGTGCATGGTGAAGTCGAACCTGACGGAAAAATTCCGCGAGCTTGGCTTTGAGTG
>JAISSG010000030.1 GCA_031273185.1 Treponema sp.
AACAGAAAGGGGCTTACCAGCACAAAGGCCACCTGCTCCACGTCTATTGATTGCAGCCAGTAAAACGGCTGACGCTCGGCATCGAGCAGGATGTAATCCTTCAGCCCCTCAAAACCGAGAAGCCCCTGGGGAAAGACAATCTTCTGGCGCTCGTCAACTTCGATAAGGCCGTAAGCCTTGGTCGCAACCTTCACGCCCGGTCCCCGCTATCTGAGAAAATCAAGCAGCGTTACCGGCAGTATGCGGGCTGCGGTCTGAAGGCTTGCCCTGTGGACAAAGTCAAGCATCTTGAGATCGGTAGCGGCGGTAGCCATGTCAACGGACGATTCGCGGATGAGGCTTGCGGTCACGTTGGGGATTTCCCGGTTCAGCCGCTGCCATACCGTTTCCACCCGTTCCTGGCGGCTGCCAACGTCGGCTATGCGCGCGGTCATGTTGCCGATGGCGTTGTCCATTCCGGCTATCCCCTGGCTGCCGATAAAATCGTAATCCCCCCGGAACATGGCGTCCCGCAGGCGTATGAACATGTCGAAAATCGAGCCGCCGGCCACCCGCGACCGGGCGGTGTCCCAGTTGGGGGCGTTGTTTTCCATGTTGCCCCGGATGAGCCCCAGGTCCTTCATCACCGTCGCCCCTTCGATGCTGTCCTCCACGCGGATAAGGTGGGGGGTTGAGCCCTCCAGCATAAGCCCCCTGGTTTCGGGATCGATGGACGCCTTGACCGGCGCGGCGGAATCGTTGATCTTCGCCACAATCGCCGGCAGCGTGTCGCCGGGATTCACCCGTATCTCCTCCCCGTCGATAAAAAACGACCCGGTGGCATTGGCGCGGTAATTGGACGCGTTGACGCTGGATACGACCTGCATTCTCTCCGCCCAAAACACCTCGCCGCCTCCCAGGTCAAGGTCGGCGTATGCACGTTCGCTTATCTCGGTTTTTCTGGAAGCCCCGGCCCCACGGTATTCCACCCTGACGACCATGCTGTCCTCGCCGCCGGGAACGGTACCCTCGACGATGCGGAACGGCTCGGTAAAGACCTTGTCCCCGGAGAAGATCTGCTTGCCGTCCGGCCCCACCGAATTGGAAAGGGCGACAAGCTCCTTGAGCAGTTCGTTGATCTCGACACCCATGAGCTTTTGATCCTCTGCCGTATAGATGCCGTTGGCCCCCTGGACGGCAAGCTCGCGCACCCGCTGCATCACGCCGATCGCCTCGTTCATGTAGGAATACACGACGTTGTAGTGATCCTTTGCCGTCTGGGTGTTTTTCTCAAAACGCTCAAGCCGGGCGAGGTAGGATGCGTAACGCACCGCGTGGGATGCCGCCAGGGGGTCGTCGCGCAGTTCGTGTATCCTGCTCTCCGATGTAATCTGGGAATTAAGCTTCGAAAGCCTTTCCTCATGCCGCCTCAGGTAAAACTGGGCGTCGGTATTGGGCATGTCGGTCGATATTCTTCTCATTTACGCACCCATCCTCATTAAGACATCCAGCATAGAGTTAACGGTGGTAATAAACCGGGCCACCGCGTTATAGCCCTGCTGGTAACGGATCATGTTTGCCAGTTCCTCGTCGATGTTTACCCCGGAAATTGACTGCCGCATATCCCTGAGCTGCTTCATGATGGCGTTTTCCGTTTCCAGCGCCCTGTTGCTCTGCTCTCCCAGCAGGCCGATGCGCCCGACGGAATCGGCAAAATAGTCGTCAAAGGTCGCAAGGCTGCCTACCATCACCGGGTTGTTCCTGATTGACGCGATTGCGTGGGCCGCATCCCCGTTGCCGGGATTGGCGGGGTTGCCGTTGGCCCCAAAGCCGGAGGCAACCGACACGGGGTCCCTCACAACGGCGGGGTTCACCTCGATCCAGCCGGAGGGATGGGCAATGGGGGCAACCGCGTAATCCGCCCCGTCGCGCAGGGAGGCAATGGCATCGGCGCTGCCCCAGTCAAAGGACCCGCCCTCGACCCCGCCCAAAAGGCCGGCGTACCCGGTAAGGAAATACCCGGTGTCGCTGACATGACGTATAACAAAGTCAGGGTTCGCGTGGATGCCGTCTACCGGCTCGGCGGGGGTGCCCTTGAGCGAAAGCCTGCCCTCGCGGCTGAGGCGGGCCACCACCTCGGCCCCGGCGTTGTTGATCCTGGTGATAATGTCAACGACGGTGTCGGTGGCGTAATACGGCACCTGCACATCGCCGTTGGCACCGGAAAGGGTTATTACCCCCTCAAGGCCGCTCTGGGCGCGGGGTTCCAGGACGTTCTGGCCGTTTATCCGATAGATGTAGCTGGAATCGTAGACCCCGTCGCCGGAGCGGTCATAATTGCCGTTGGCATTGGTGACGAAAGGGTACTCGGAAAAGAAGTTGATCCCCGTGACCCCGTTCAGGCCGTAGCCGTCGCGGTGCACCTCGTTTACCAGATCGGCAAAATTCATCGTCATGCTGTCCAGCGTCTGGATCTCCTGCGCGATGGTCTTGTCCCGCATCTCAAGCAGGGCGCCCAGGCTGCCCCGCCGGAAGCGCATCTCCTGGCCGGTGTCCTGCCAGAAGATATGGGAGTAGCCCTCGGTGTCTATCCCCTTGCGGAGATCAAGCTGGCGGCCTATCTGCCCCTGGACCAGGACGAGGCCGGAAGTGTGCACCATGAACTCGTCCGGGTCCCGGCTGTCAACGCTTATGTCAATGATGGACGAAAGCTTGTCGAGCAAAAGGTCGCGCCGGTCCATGAGGTCGTTGGGATTGTCGCCCAAAGCCTTTATCCGCTGGATGTCCCCGTTGAGGGCGGCTATCTGGCGGCTCAACTCGTTCACCCTGCCGACGGTAAGCTGGATGTCCAGGTCCGCCTGCTCCTGCAGCATTTTAAGGCCGTTGTAGTGGTTGTGGATGCCGTCGATGAGGGTCTTGCCCCGCTCGATCACCGCGGCGCGGGGGGCCGTATCCGCGGGGTACATCGAAAGCTCCTCCCAGGCATCCCAGAACGAGTCCATTTGCGACCGCACCGAATTGCCCCCCGGCTCAAGGTACAGGTTTCCCATCTCGCGCACATAGGGATCGCGGGCGGCCCAGTAGCCCTCGTTGGAAGCCTGGGCTATAATGCGCCGGTCAAGGAGCTGGTCGCGCAGCCGCTCGACGCGCTCGATTATCACGCCCTGTCCTATCTGGCCCGGCGTTTCCGCCCGGGTCAGGCCGGGCATGTAAATCGGATCAAACGCGGACATCTCGACGCGCTGGCGGCTGTAGCCCTCGTTACCGGCGTTGTCTATGTTATGCCCGACTATGTGCTGCGCCTGCTGGTGGGCCTGCAAGCCCCGCTTCCCAATCTCAATTCCCATAAAAGTAGAAGTCATAGAGTAAAACCTCCTAAAAACACTGGTTCAGAACCATGCTCCGCATGTCATGCGAAACGGGGATTCCATGCGGCGTGTATATCTTCCCGCTCCGCCCCGGGAAGGCTATTTCAAAGAAACCCGCTATGGTGGCGCGCGCGTCGGCGATATATCCCATGATCGTGTCGCCGATCATCTGCACCCGCAGGGTTTCAAGCTTCAAATTACGGTAAATCTCGGTAATTTCGGCACGCTGATCCGCCGGAAAACGGGCGGCAAGGGCATAAAAGCCCGAGGAATCGTCCGATTCATCCTGAAATTCGGCAAAAAAACGCTCCCGCTCTGCTTCGAGGGCAGAAAATTCCTCCCCAACCTTGCCCAGCTCGCAAAAATGGCCCTCAATGTCGGCCCAGTCGCGCTTAATTACCGCTTCCCAGACAAGGTTCTGCAAGCCGGCTATCTTTTTCACCAGTTCGCTTTCCCTCAGCAGAATATCCCTGCATATCTCGAATACCATGCCAACCTCTTTTGCGCGGGCCCTAACCGCGCGGTAAAATCGAACAGCCCATTGGCCTCCGCAAGCCGTGGTTTGGGAGGCCTCTCCCTTTCCGTATCGGCGTTTGAAAATAAAGGTTGAGGCTTTTCACAGCAAGCGGGCCAAAAATTTGCCCTGCTGGGGAAAATCATACTTGAGGTTTTTTTGAAAACCCCGTATAATCTAGGGTATATTGTCCAAGATAAAGGAAGGAAGGAATATGGCAATTCGTTTGAAAGTTTTTCTCATTATTACCGTAATTGTTCTGGTGATATCCGCGTCAAGCGTGATAATCAGTATTTCGTCGGCACAGAACCAGATCATCAAGACTCTGGAGGATGATACGAACCGGCTTGTGGCAGGAGCAAACGAATACATCCTGAACCAGATAAGCTTGCTCAAGATGGACGCTGCCGCGATAGGCCAGGCGCTGAAAGCCGTGCCGATAGAGGAAGCCCAGCTCGTCGTTTTGCCGGAACAGGTCTATGCCTATGATTTCGCGGCGATAGCGCTCTACAACGCGCCGGGCGGGATCAGGGCCTCCTCAAGCCGCATGGGTTTTTCCCCCCCGCCGGAAAGCGTCGTGCTTGGCGAGGCAGGCCAGTTGGCGTTCAACGGGGAAAGGATCATTACCTCCACGTACCAGGATCCTTCGGGGCGCCTGGTATTTTACGTTTTCGCGCCGATGGATGATTTCAACCTGACAGGAACGGGAAGCGAAACATCCGCCAACCCCCAAATCATCGGGCTGACCCTTCCCGCTAATTTCTTCAACGAGGAGCTTATCCGATTCCAGTCAGGGAATTTCGGGCACCTTTTAATGGTAGACAGCCAGGGGAAGATAATCGCCGACGCAGCCAACGACTGGGCAGTGGGGGAGGTGAACTTCATAGAACTGGCGAAAGAAGACCAGCGGTTTAACGACATGGCCAGGGTGATTCGGCGGGTAATATCGGGCAACGCGGATGGCGACAGGAACGTAGATCGGTATGCCCTCAGAAACACAGAAGCGCCCTGGGAAAACCTTGACGCCGTCATGGCTTTCAAGCCCATACCCACAACCGAAAGCTGGGCCATAGTGGCTTCCTCTTCCATCATGGAGAGTTCCTTCAAAAGGGTGAGGCTGATGATCGCCCTGTCGGGGCTGATCTTTCTTGGCCTGGGGGTAGTTGCGGCGGGCCTGGCGTCGGGCATTATCGCAAAGCCCTTTGAAGTGGCGGAGGAGCTGGCAAAAGGCAAGACCACCTTTATCGCCAACCTGAGCAATGATCTGCGTACCCCGTTGAACGCGGTCATCGGCTTCTCCGATCTCAGCCTGTCCAAAAAAGACCTGCCATCCGATGTGCAGGGCTACATAGAGAAAACCGAGGAATCGGGAATGGCCATCATGAGGGTGATTAACGACCTTCTTGACATTTCCAACATCGAGTCGGGCAAATTCGGGGTAATCTCCGCCAGGTACGATTTGCCCAGTTTTATCCTTGAAACCGCGAACAGCAACCTGCCCCGCGTCGGCGAAAAGCCGGTCGTGTTCAACATCGTTGCGGACGAAAAGCTCCCTGCCCAGCTCAACGGCGACGTGCTGCGGTTACGGCAGATTTTCAACAACCTGCTGGGCTATGCCTATAGGCACACCAAGGAAGGAACCATCGAATGGAAAATTTCGACTGAAAGGGCCGGGGATTCGGTATGGCTGGTCTCCTCCGTCTCGGATACCAGCGAAGGCATCACGTCGGAGGTAGCTAACAAGCTCTTCCTTGACTACTCCAGCCTGGGCCAAAAAAGGCGGTCATTCCGGGCGACGGGAATGGGCCTCCCCCTGGCAAAAAAAATAGTCGATCTTATGAACGGGACGATCGCCGTGGAAAGCACCTATGGGAAAGGGGCCAAATTTACGGTGAGGCTGCCGCAGAAATATGTCAGCGACGAAGTTATAAGCGCGGAGCTTGCCAGAAAACTGAAAGAGTTCAAATCCATCGCGGGCAAGCCCGCCAGCATTGCCAACATGCACCGCGTTCATCTGCCTGACGCGAAGGTACTGGTGGTGGATGAAGCCGAGATTAACCTTGATGTCGCACGGGAGATGATAAAGCCTTACGGAATCCAGGTTGACTGCGTCCTTAGCACCCATGAAGCGGTGGAGCTTATCCGCAAAGGCCAGCCCTGCTACAGCGCGATATTCATGAACCGCTGGATGCCGGATATGAACGGCATGGACGCGATACGGATAATCCGCAACGAGATTGGAACCAAGTACGCGGAAACCGTGCCGGTTATCGCCATTACCTCCAACGCCATCATCGGCAACAACGCCTTTTTCATGGAAGCCGGTTTCCAGGACGTCATTTCAAAGCCGCTTGACATCCTCCGCCTGGACGCTGTAATCCGCAAATGGATAGCCGGCGAGAAGCTGGAATAGCCAGATCGCCCAGGGCCTAAATCAGGCGCTGGAGCAAACACATGATACCCCGCTAACGCAACAGCGCCTGCGGGGTATTTTTTTGATTTTGTAAAAGGAATTTAACCACGGAGGAAAATACAAAAGCCTCATAATAAAAAGCACGGAAGGCCACGAGCTATCTCAAGCTTCGCAACCCTCCGTGCCCTGCCTCCGTGTGAAATTTTTCCGAAATGCCCCGCGCCCCAGTGCGAGCGCTAAAGACTAAGCGGCGTCGGGATCGCCCTTGGACTTGACGTAGGCTGCCATGCGGAAGTCGTCCCCCTTTATGTGATTAAGGAGCCAGTTACCGATGGTCTCGGTGACCGTTCCAATCAGCTCCTCGGTGGGGCCTTCGTCCACAAGCCGCTTGGTTAACTCGCCGACGGTTACCTTGAAATCATCGTGGTAGCCCTTGTGAATACGGTAGTCGGGGTAGTCGTATTCCACCTGGAGCTTTTCCTCGGTCGAAAAATGCATGATTGTATACCCGGTGAGAAAGTCAAGGGTCTTGAAGATTTCATCTTTTCCCTTACCTTCCCGCGAGGCATCGATGATGCTGTTCAGCGAGGAGATCAGCTGCTTGTGCTGACCGTCGATTTTCGCATGCCCTGTCTCAAGGCTCGAGTCCCATTGATACGCCATAAGTTCCTCCTAATATTATCCTATTCCAGAGGAGGGAAATACCCGCTGGTATCCCTCCCCGAGCGCTCCATAAGATATACCTCCGCTTCTACGGGAAGCCAGGCCCTGCCGAAATCAGTGGGAAGGGTCGACCTATAGGTAATACTATACAGCCCGCTGGGGATTAATGCAACACTTTCTATCATTTCCCTTATCCCCTGGGGGCGGTACAGGGGCAGCGCCTGGCCGCCGGTCTCCCGGCACAGGTAACGTATCTCCTCGGAGGGGCTGCCCTGGCCCACAATGACCGCGTTAAACACGATGGCGTTATTGGCAAGATAGGCCGCCATTTCGGAGAGGCTGTACTGCTCAAAGGCCAGTTCGCCCGCCCCGCCGGAACCGACGTACACAACCGATCGCTTTTTCTCGCCGGAAAGCAGGTCGGTGGCGGCAAGCCGAAGGCCAAGGTCAAAACGCCAGCGGGCGCTGTAGTCCGCCGTCCTTCCCCGGGCGGCTGTTTCCAGGGCGTTCTCGTGCCGTTCCCTCCGGGGCTGCTCCCCCGCCGAAACCACCGAAAGAATCCGCCCCTGGTCGCCAAGCGCGCCGCCAATATCGCGGGCCGCAGCGGCAAGGCTGTCGCGCAGGGACGCCGTAGCGGGCGAGCGCTCGATCAGCACGGAAACGTCGGAGCGGCTGGAGCGGTAGGACGGCAGCAGGAAATTCTGCTCGCTGACCGCCCGCCCCCCTTCGCTCAGGTAGAAATTCAGGCCGTCAAGCCCGACAATGGGGCGGCGCAGCCGGTCCTCGACCTTTACCTCCACGGTTACCCGGGGAAACTGGTCGGCGTACACCCGCTCGATCTGCACAAACAGGCCGGAGGCAAGATCGTCAAAGCGGGTCAGCACGGAGACCTCGCCCGCGGCGAAATTAGCCGCCAGCAGGTTGCCGTTGGAATCCATGTCGGCGCCGACTATGCGGGTTCTGGGGTTCCCCGCCACGCCAAGCTCCCGGACAATCGCCGAATCGACGTCTATCAGCAGGACCCTGTTGGTATCCGCCGCAACAAGCCGTCCGTCCGCCAGGAAGCGGAGGCTCTCCGGGCCGGAAAGACCCTCGGCAAGAACGCCCAGGTAATTTCCGTTGGGGTCAAACATGTAAATCCGCCTTGCCAGGGAATCGGCGGCATAGATGCGCCCGTTCCTCGCGGCAATGCCCGTCGGCGAGGGGAAGCCGGGGAAAAAGGCGGTCCTCCCGCCAAAGGACAGGACAAACACCCCATCGGAATCGAATTTGGAAATTCGCTGGTTGCCGTAATCGACGACGTAGAGGTAGCCGTATTCGTCAACCGCCATGTTCTGCGGCCCGACGAACATCCCCTGGCCGATACCTTTCGAGCCGATGTAGGCCAGCCAGTCGCCCTGGGCGCTGAGTATGCTTACCCTGCCGCCCCGGTACTCGGAAAGGTACATGCGCCCATCGACGCCCCTGACCAGGTCATAGGGCCGGTCAAAGCCGTTGAGCGGCCCCCGCTTGCGGTCCTTGACAACACCGTTAACGTCTATTCGCACAATCTCGTTGCTGCCGTAAGCGACCACCCAGGCGGAGCCGTCGCCGTAGGGCAGGACGGCTGTCGGCTGCCGGTACAGGACATAGTCCTCGTAGCGCCCGGGGTAGCGGCCCGATTCTATGTAACGGACATCGTCGCCGGCCACGGGAAGGAGCAGGCGGCGGTTTCCCACCGTCTCGATGCGGTTTGCCAGGACCATGCCGGGGCCGGTGTTCCTCCCGTAGGTATCTGCCGCGGCCCTCCACTGGCGCAGGGCGGTGTTCTCAAAGCCGGAGCGGTAATACGCCTTGCCCAGCCAGTCCATGATTATCGCCTCGCCGGGCCTGAAGGAAAGCGCCCGCTCAAAGGAAAGTATCGCCTCGTTAAACGCGTAGCGGTTGTACGCCTGGATGCCGACGCGGAATTCCCTGGCGGCATTTATCGCGTTGATATCCTCGCCGCCGGTAACATGGCCGCCGGTCGCGGCTTCCTGCGCCACAAGAAGCGCGGGAAAAAAAAAGAAGAGAAACAAAGCAATGGCTAGCGGCCTTGGGGCCCGGGTTTGCCTTCTCAAGCACCCCCCCCGCTGACTATCCTGTAATGCTCTTTTATTTCTTTTTCCCTGGGGGCAAGCTCCAGCGCCCTGCGAAGGAGGTTGCGGGCTTCCATCATTTCCCCGCACTTGTAATACGCCCAGCCGAGGGAATCGAGATACGCCGCGTTCTTCGGGCGGTATTCCAAAGCCCTGCGGCATAACCGCAGGCCCTTCAGCGGATCGATGCCCCGGTCGGCAAGGATATAGCCCATGCTGTTCAGCGCCGTGGCATTGTCCCTGTCTATGTCAAGGGCCTTTTCGTACAGATCTATCGCCTCGCGGTGCCGATCCTGGACATACGCGGCGTAAGCCAGGGTGTTGTACAGAGACGTCGACTCAAAGCCCGTGTCCTGCAGGCGCTTCAGCTCAGATTCCGCCAGCGTGGCGCGCCCGGTGGTAACGTAGATGTAGGCAAGGGTCATGCGGCATTGGTACACGCGCAGCAGGTCGCCGCCGATGCTGGCAACCTGCTCAAGGTACGTAACGGCATCGTCGAAACGCCCCAGCTTGGCGCAGCAGAGGCCAAGGTAATAGGCAAGATCGGCAAGCTCCCCGTTGGACAAGGCATCGGCATCGATAAAGAGCAGTTCAGCCAGGGCGTTTTCCCATCGCTTCATGCGGAACAGGCGCGCTCCCTCTTTCAGCCGCTTGCTGCTTGAAGATTTTTTCTCCGTTTTATCTGCCGGGGCGCTTTCGCTCTTCTCCGCAACCTTGCCGGCAAGACGGGTTTGGGTCTCTTCGTCTAATTGCGGTTTTAACAACGGCTCGTTGAGCACCGGCCTTTCGTCCGGCGATCTGCCTCGATTTAACCAATCTCCTGCCACTACGTCTCCCTCCCCTTTATCGATTCCAGCAGGACCGGGTGGATGAAAATCTCGCTTAACGACGCGCTGTTTTCTTCCACGGCTTCCCAGTCGGAGCCCTGTTCGGGTTTCGCGCAAGACTCCCCGGCATTCGAGAAGCAGTACCTGTGCCCGTCCGGCGCATGGTACACCTCTATACGATCATTATAACACCTTATGCAAGGAAATGCATGAGCCAGCGAGGAAGGAATCTCCCGCCGGTTCGGAATGTTGACGTTGACAAAAGAACCGGGCTTCCAGCACGAGAGCATTTCCTCCAGGCGCTCCACGGCAAAGATAACGGCCATATCCCAGTTCCACACGGCGCCCTCGACCAGGGAAAGCGCCAGCGAGGGTATGCCGCACAGAGCCGCCTGCCGCGCCGCAGCCGCCGTGCCCGAATAGAGGATGTCCGTGCCTATGTTGGCGCCACGGTTAATGCCCGAGATGACCGCGTCCGGCGGCGCAGATTCGACCTCGCCCGCCTGTCCCGGCGCCATGCACAGATCGGGGATCCCCCCCCTCAGGGCGATCACTATGCAGTCCACCGGGGTTCCATAGCAGGCCCAGGTGTCCTTTTCGATTTCCACCAGCTTGCAGGGGCCGTTCAGGAACGATATGGCGTGGGAAACCCCGGAGCGGTCGGAGGCGGGGGCAACCACAAAAACCCTGTGCCCCGCCTCCCGCAGGGCGGCGGCAAGCAGCACGATCCCGGGCGAGGCAATGCCGTCGTCGTTGGTCAGCAGGATCCTCATTTGCCGCTCCCCTTCTCGCCACCGGCAACCACGCGGCCACCCGTCGCAAGCTTGAACTCGTGGATCGCCGGGCGAAAGCCGAATATTCGCTCATAGTCGTCGATTCGGTTGCGGTATTCGGCAAACGCCTCGTTCTTCACTATCGTGTAGGTGCAGCCGCCAAAGCCCTGCCCCGTCATGCGCGCCCCGAACACGCCCTCGGTTTCCTGCGCCCGCTTCACCATCCAGTCGATCTCGGGGCAGCTTACCTCGTAGAGGTCGCGCAGGCCCTCGTGGGAATGGAAGACCAGCCGCGAAAAACCCGCCAGATCGTCGCACAGCAGGCAGTCCCTGGCATCCAGGATACGGCGCATCTCCTGGACAACGTACAGGCTCCGTCGGCGGATCTCCTCCGGGAGGTTTCCCGTGGACTCGATAAGGTCGGTGGCGGCAAATTCCCTGAAGCTGGCCCCTTCCCTGCCCTGTGAGAGTATTTCCAGCGCGGCGTTGACTTCCCCCCTGCGCTTTCTCAGCTCGTCGTCGATCCCCAGGCGGGGGACGCGGGAATCCATGAGGATGAACTTGCAGCGGGTGAAGGGCGATCTGATCCTCGTCACTTCGAGGCTTGACTCGTCGATCACGAGAAACTGGTCCTTCCGCGCCCACAGCCCGACGCAGTAGTCCGCCGGGTTCATATCCTGCCCAAAAAACAGCTCGTGCGCTGCCGACAGCCGCCGGACAAGCTCCTGGTCCTTGACCTTTGCCCGCAGAAATGCCCTCAGCGCAACCGCCGAGGCAACCTCGATGGCCGCCGAGGAGGCCAGCCCGATCTGCTGGGGAATGTCCCCGGAGACGGTAAAGTCCAGGCCCTTAAAGGGAAGGCCAAGCTCCGCGAACACGTGTATGGCAACCTTGACGTAGTTCGCCCAGCGGTCCTCCCGCTTGTACCTGAGGTTTCCCAGGGTGGCGCGCTTGCGCTCGTTCAGGTCAATGGCGTAAAAGCGAAGGGAATTGTCCCTTCTCGCGCTCACAGCTACTTTGACCCAGCGATCTATCGCCGCAGAAAGATACAAGCCGGCGGAGGGGCCGCCATGCTCGCCTAGAAAATGTATTCTGCCGGGCGCCTGGGCGATGACCACCGAATTCCCCGGCCCATCCCGCCTTGCCTGGGCGCCGGCTTTATGCAATCGCCCGGTTTCAATCTCGTATTCCCTGCGGTGGACGGTATCGATATCCAACATTTTTTGCTCACCTCGCGCTTTTTTCTAAAAGGAGCGTCACGCCCAAAACCACCTGCCGGGGCTCGGAAACATTATACACAGAAATACAGGTTTATTCAATCAAAAATAAGGATAAAAATGTTCGCAATCCGGGCTTATTATCGTATGGATGATTGTCTTTTTGCCGAAAATGTAGTAATATTGCAGGCAAATTTGGGAGAATAACGTATGATTGGCAGAGCAATTGTTCTTTTGCTGCTTGTTGTCGTGCTCGCGGCAGGGGGAATCGTTTGGTTTGACTACCTGAACGTAATAGACGCAAAAACCGTTTTAGCCCCCCTGTACCGCTTTATCGGCCGGGAGGGGCGGAGCCAGCCGGGGGTAACGCCGGAAGAATTCCTCAACCTGGACGCGGAACGGCTGGCGGTGCGGCTGGAAGCCCTTGACCTGCAGAAAATGGAAATGGACACCCGGCAGCGGGACATCGAAGTCCGCTACGGCGAGATCGAGCAGATGGCCCAGGAACTGGAAGAGCGCCAAAAAGCGCTTGACGATCGGGAAAATTCGCTTAGAGCGCAGGCCACAGATGCCGAAGATAAAGACAGAAACATCGAGGAGATCGCCCGGATTCTAAACGGGATGCCGCCGGAGCGAGCGGTGGGCATTATGTCCGCTATGGACGATCAGGGCGTAATCGATGTACTTCGGAAGACTGAAGAGATTGCGCGGGCCGAGGGAACCACGTCAATCGTGTCCTACTGGCTTTCACTCATGGCGGCAACGCCAGAAGGGGCCGCCAGGGCAGCAGAGTTACAGCGCAAAATGGCGGGGAGACCACAGAGCCTGTAGCGGCGTTCAGTGCCACTGAATCGCCTTCCGGGGAAATTAGCCAGGCACAGCGACCTGGCGAGGAGGTCCGGGTGGTGATTCAAGCAACCCCCCATATAGAACCAGCACAGATAGCGCAGCCCGACGCAGAGTCGCCGCAGAAACTCAAGCCCGAAAAAAGCGAGCTTGGCGTTTTTGCGAATATTCTTGCCGGTCTTTCGGGCCGGGGGCCGTCAAGCCAGGGTCTGAAGACCGGGGCGGGGGAAGGCGCGGCAAGCGCGGAGTTCCCCGGCGACATCCCGCCCGTTGGGCAGGCCCAGTCCGGCGAATTGCAGGCGACTGCGCCTGGCAAGGACAAAGGCGCCCGTGCTGGAAAAGCCGCAAAAGAAGCCGCTACGGCAGCGCATGAAAAAAAGGGGGCGTTAAAGTCCCAAAAAGCCGGGGAATTCGGGACAGATATTGTCGAGTTCGGGCTTTCCCAGCAGGAAAAGAACGCTCTTTTGGCAGTTGGCCGGCTGATTGGCCAGCCGGAAGGGCGGATTCACGGGGAAGAAAGCGCAAAACTTGCCATCGACCCTGGTTCCGGGGCCGAAGGCCGAAAAGCCGCCGAAGCTGTTTTTGCCAGGCTGGCAGAAGGCACGGCCCCCGTCGAGGCTGACAAACAGACAGCAACGGCAACCCAGGGCCTGGCGCACAGCCAGAAAAACCCTGGCGAAAAGACAAAAACCCACAACTCTTCCCTCGAAGCCCCCGCCCTTGGTCGGCAAGGCACAGCGGAACCGGCAGGCGATCTCCTTTCCCGGAAAGCCGGGGCAGGAAAAACCGGCATCGGCGAAAAGGAAGGGCGCAGCAAACTGGAAGAGGCGCGGAGCAGGGACCGGCGGCGGGGCGCCACGCTTGAAGTGCGAGACTACCGCACCCCGGGCGCGGCGGCGGAAACCACCGGTAAGGGCGGCGTTGCCCAATTAAGAGTTGGGGCAGAAAGCCGGATGCCCGCCGATGCCGCAAGCAGGGAGATAACCCTTGAACTGCGCCTGCCCAACCAGGGGCAGGAATCCCCGTCCGCGCTAAACTCGTGGGAGGCAAAGGCCAGCCAGGCGTTCGAGAGCATGCTTGCGCGGGAACTGCACCAGAACTTCAACAACGACATCGTGCGCCACGCCTCGGTGATGCTCAGGGACGGCAACGAGGGAACCATACGGCTTGCCCTCAAGCCGGAAAGCCTGGGCAATGTAAAGATACACCTGGAAATGGCCGAAAACAAGATTACGGGGCATATCTTCGTCGAAAGCGAGGAAGCCCTGCGGGCCTTTGAGCGGGAGATAGCATCCCTGGAAAAGGCTTTCCGGGATTCGGGCTTTGAAGGCGCGGATCTGGAAATGTCCCTCGCCGCGGACGGCAGGGAGCAGCAGCAATGGCAGGGTACGGAAGCGAGCCGGTCCCTGCCCTGGCAGTTTGCCGCTTCCCGCTACGATGCCGCCGCCGAGCAGATGGAAATGCCGCTGACCCTTGACGTTTACCGCCAGGGGGCAAGGGTTATAAACATGCTTGCCTAAGGAGAAACTATGGACGCTGTAGCATTAAGGACGGCTGACATGTTCAGGCTGACCGCCGACGAACAGGCCAGGGTCAACCAGTTTGTCAACGACTTTAACAACAAACTCAATTCGGGGCGCAAGCCCCAGCAGAATCTTGGCAAGGACGACTTCCTCAAGCTGCTTATCACCCAGCTTTCCTACCAGGACCCAACATCCCCCATGGAAGACAAGGAATTCATCGCCCAGATGGCCCAGTTCTCCACGCTGGAGCAGATGACCAGCATGGCCGGGGATTTTGCCAGGCTCACCGCGATGATAGCCGGAACCGAGGCATCCTCGGCGCTGGGCAGGAACGTGGAACTGGTTGACGGGGAGCGGGTTGTACAGGGCGCCGTGAAAGCTGTTACCAAGGGCGAAAATCCCCAGGTGATGGTAGAAGGCGCGTACTACAACTGGAACCAGGTTAAAAAGGTTTTTGAAGAATAATCTTCAACAAGTATAAGGAGAGTACCTACTATGATGCGATCATTGTTTTCCGGCGTTTCCGGGCTCCAGAACCACCAAACCAGGATGGACGTAATTGGAAACAACATTTCCAACATTAACACCACTGGCTTTAAGCGGAACCGGGTGAATTTTCAGGATATTCTGTACCAGCAACTCCAGGGCGCTGCCCGCCCCACCGAGACAATCGGCGGCGTGAACCCCAAGGAAGTCGGCCTTGGGATGACCATAGCCTCTATCGACACAATCCACATCCAGGGCAGCCTGCAAACCACCGGCATAGGCACCGACCTTGGCATTAACGGCACGGGCTTCTTCGTGCTGGACAACGGCGGCGTCCAGCTCTTTACCCGCGCCGGGGGGTTCAGCATCGACGAGGCCGGCACGATGGTCAACCCCGCCAACGGCATGAAGGTGCAGGGCTGGATGGCCCGCGATATTGGGGGCATCCCGGTGCTGGACACCTCAAGGCCGGTGACCGACATCTACATCCCCGTCGGCGCAAAGGACCCGGCCAAGGCCACAACCGAGGTCATGTTTGCCTGCAACCTTGACAAGCGCATCCCCGAAATCCCGGAAGACCCCACGGGGCTTCAGGTAATCCAGGGCACCTGGGCGACCCAGATCGACATTTACGACAGCTTTGGGGACAAGCACATCCTCCAGGTCGAATTCACCAGGGTGCCGGGAACCTCGAACAGTTGGAACGCGGCGGTAACGGTTGACCCCCAGAACGAGGTTCCGACCAACACCGCCATAGGCTTCGGCGAGGAAGCCCCGGCTGCGGGCGGCCCGACAACCTTCGTAGTGAACTTTTCCAACAACGGCACCCTGCTTTCCGCGGAAGACGGGGCGGGCAATGTCTCCGGCGCTTCGGGCCGGGTGATCATGAACGTGGCTTTCGACGTGCAGACCGCCGCCCCCAACGAGGACGGGACCCCCACGAGGCAGGAATTTGCCCTGAACCTGGGGCAGGTCGGCGGCTTCACCCGGTCGATCACCCAGTACGCCGAGCAAAGCACTTCCAAGGCAGTCGAGCAGGACGGCTGGACGATGGGCTACCTTGACAGCTTCAAGATTGACCGCTCGGGCGTTATTACCGGCGTTTTTTCCAACGGCACCACGAGGTCGCTGGCCCAGGTAGCGATGGCTTCCTTTGCCAACCAGGGCGGCCTTGAAAAAGCCGGCGACAATACCTTCCGGGAATCGATCAACTCCGGCATGGCCAACATCGGGCCTTCGGGCATAGAGGGCAAGGGCGCCATTGTTTCCGGCACCCTGGAAATGTCCAACGTTGACATGGCGGATCAGTTTACCGACATGATCATCACCCAGCGCGGCTTCCAGGCCAACTCCCGGACCATTCAAACAGCAGACCAGCTTTTGCAGGAACTGCTGACCCTCAAGAGGTAGTTTTGGGAACAATGGGGAATGAGGAATGAGAAGTGGGGAATTAGGAATGAGATTTCTTGTCCTTGGCTTCAATTCCTCATTGCTCATTGCTCGTTGCTAATTGCGAATTGAATATGGTATGATAAAGGTAACCAGGCTGAACGGCACTGAATATTACGTCAATCCTCATCAGATTGAATGTATCGAAGTTCGTCCTGATACGACGCTGATGATGCTGTCAAGCAAGAGTCATATTGTGCGGGAAGAAGTAGATGAGGTTTTGGGCAGAATTGAGGCATACTACCGGCGTATATGCCCGCCCGTTATACAGGAGTAGCGCATGGATTTAGGTACTATTGTTGGTTTAGTCGGCACTATGGCTGCGTTAGTGTTCGCAGTCGTATCCGCCGGCGGCAGCCTATTGGGCATTCTGGATCTGCCCTCCTTCGTTTTGGTTATTATTGGTTCCTGGTTCGCCCTCATGATAGCGTACAGCCTGCCCGACGCGCTAGGAATTTTTTCTCTTTTCGGCAAAACATTCAATGTACCCACATTCAACGAGCAGGGCATTATCCAGAAGATGGTAGCCTTCTCCGAGAAGGCCCGCCGCGAGGGGCTTTTGGCCCTGGAAGACGAGCTTGAAGACCTTGACGATGAATTTATGAAAAAGGGACTGCGCCTGGTAGTGGACGGAACCGATGCGGCGGTTATCCGGGACTTAATGGAACTGGAACTGAGTCAGATGCAGGCACGGCATGCGAATAAAATAGGCCTGGTAAATATGTGGGTCGTTCTGTCCCCCGGTCTGGGAATGCTGGGGACGGTTGTCGGCCTGGTAAATATGCTTTCAAACCTGGACGACAAAGCGTCCATCGGCCCCAATATGGCTTTGGCCCTTATTACAACCCTCTACGGTTCGGTATTCGCCAACCAGATTTTCGCCCCCTTCTCTTGCAAACTCGGATTACAGGATGCCAAGGAAACTATGGTAAGGGAAATGATAATTGAAGGAGTGCTTTCCATCCAGGCCGGCGACAATACCCGCATCCTTGCGCAGAAACTTTTGGCGTATCTTAATCCGATTACACGAAGATCGCTGGAAGCTGAAATGTTGAAGGACTAGTCCGCTATGGGAAAAAGGGAACGGAAAAAAGCAGTGGCGCCGCCGAGCACGGCGCTCGCCACCTACTCGGACATGGTCACCTTAATGTTGTGCTTTTTCCTCATCATGTTCAACCCCGATGACGTTACCCAGGGCCAGTTGGACGCTATTTCTACCTCAATGCAAACGGGGGGGCTTGGCGCCCTTGCCGGCGGCCTTACCCTTTCGTCGGGGCGCAGCGCGGAACTGGGCGGCACCATAATGTCCCTGCCCTCAATGGAAAAGGGCCGCAGCCTGGGAAGCGCCATGAGGAGGGCGGTCAGCGTTTTTTCCCCGGAGGTCCGGTCCAACAAGATTCGGATAACCCAGGACGAGCGGGGTTTGGTCATTACCCTTGCATCGGACGCTTTTTTTGACCCGGCAAGCGCCCGTATCAACATCGAGGCAACCAGGGACATCCTGCTGCGCCTGGGCAGCTACCTCGCGTCGAGCGACCTGGCGGGAAGGAAGTTCAGGATCGAGGGCCATACCGATTCCGTGGACGTTGACCCGACGGGCCCCTGGCCGTCGAACTGGGACCTTTCGGCGGCGCGCTCCATCGCCATCCTGCGCTACCTTGCCGACATGGGCATTGAAGAGCGGCGGTTCCAAATTTCCGGCTTTGCCGACACCGTGCCCCTCTCCACCAACGCCACCCCCGAAGGCCGGGCCTACAACCGCCGCGTGGATATAATCATCATCGACGACGGGCACCTATAACACCCCGGTGCGTTTTTCCCTAAAAAAACCCTTAGAAACATCCGATTATTATAGTATAATTGTTTCGCTTTTGCGTACATTAAAGATCGGTTGGAGGATTGGATATGGCAGAGAGTGATGATCTTGATATTGAAGGCGAGTCGCCGGAAGCAAGCGCCACCCCAGCAAAGAAAAAAGGCGGCGGTCTGGGGGCATTGTTACCAACCATTCTTAAGTTTGCCGCGATAGGGCTTGGCGCGCTTATCTTCATAGTTACCGTCTCGGTTGTTACCTACAACATAATGAACAAGGGCGGCAAACCCCAGACCGTAGTAGCCGATCCTTCCTCCCCCTATATTGGCAGGAGACCTATCTTTTCCTGGTACACCGACATCGGCACAGTGAACACCAGGACCAAGGATGCCACCACCAACTACACGGTGTCGGTGATCATGCACATCGGCTACGATCTAAACGACACGGTGGCATCCGGGGAGCTTAACGGCAGGCGGTACGAGCTGCAGGAATTTGTCCGCAGGTTTTTCGCCGAAAAGTACGCTGAGCAGCTACAGCCGCAATTCGAGCGGCGGCTTAAGCAGGAGATTATCGAACAGCTCAATACCCGCTACCTTGACAGCGCGAAGGTACGGGAGATTGTCTTTGTCCAGCTCAACGTGAACGAAGTGTTCTAAATAACAACCGGAGGTTTGATCCCATGACAGAAGTTCTGTCGCAGGACGAAATTGATCAACTACTCAGCGCGATAAATGCCGGGGACACCGAGCCGGAGGATTTCAAGCCTGCCGCTGACAGCCGGAAGATCAAGATATACGACTTCAAGCGGCCCGACAAATTTTCCAAAGAGCAGATTCGCACCGTCTCGATAATGCACGAGACCTTTGCCCGGCTGACCACGACCAGCCTTTCCGCCCAGTTGCGCAGCATGGTCCATGTCCACGTCGCCTCGGTTGACCAGCTTACCTACGAGGAATTCATCAGGTCGATCCCAACCCCCACAACGCTTGCCGTGATCAACATGGATCCC
>JAISSG010000043.1 GCA_031273185.1 Treponema sp.
TAACCGCTTTGGTATCCGTTGCCGGGAAGGTATAGGACAGCGTAACCGCCGCGCCGGTGTTGTTCGATACCGTAGCGGTTTCCCCGTTGATTTTTGCCGTAGTCAAGCCGGTAAAGGTAAAGTCGGTATTCGCCGTCAGTGTTACCGTTACCGTGTATACCGTGTCGCTCTTGAACGCGGCATCGTTCGGCGACCATGTTGCCGTGCCAACGGTATAATTTTCATCATCGGTGGTGGGCGCGGTATCCGGCGTGTCGTTCATAACCGGCGCGGTGATTTCAATTTCAGCGCTCGTGATGATCTTAAGAGTGACGATAACCGGGTCGCTGGTTTTGCTCACATAGCCTTCCTTGCTGGCCGTTACCGTGTAGGTTCCCGGCACAATGGGCGTGTACGTTTGGTTTGTTTCATCGTCAATGGCGACGCCGCCCTTGTTCCACTGGTAGCTGACGCCTTCATTGCCTGAGTATTCTGCGGTCAGTTCCATACCGACCGTAACATTTTCGGCCGGTTCAATGCTGACCGTGCCGCTCAGAGTGGAAAGAGTCTTGCCGGTAACGGTAACCGGCGCGCTCGTCTTGCTGGCGTACCCTTCTACGCTGACCGTTACCGTGTAACTTCCCGCCTCGGCAGGCGTGTACTTGTTGGTTGTCGCGCTATTAATGGCGACGCCGTCCTTGTACCACTGGTAGCTGACAACTTCATCGCCATCGTAGGCGGCGGTCAGTTCCGTGCCCGTGGTAACATTGCTGTCCGGGCTAATGCTGATCGCGCCGGAAAGTTCTTTGACTTTCGGGCTAGTTGGTTGTTCACAGCCTGTCAAAGACAGGGCAGTGAATGCCAATGTGATTACCGCTATTAATGCGATAATAGCCATCGTTTTCTTTGTTTTCGCCATTGAAAACTCCTTTAAATGTTGTGCGCTTAATGTCCGCCAGACAAGATATATATAAATCCAACGGGATTATTTGCTAAATGAGAAAAAATACTGTTTTGGGGAGAATACTTTACTATTGGATAGTTGACACGATTGGTTAAATTATGTGTATAATTTGCCTGAGTGCCTGAGTGCCTGAGTGCCTGAGTGCCTGAGTGCCTGAGTGCCTGAGTGCCGCGCTGGCCACCTGCGGCGGCCAGCGCTGAGGTTGCTGCGCAACCTCTTTTGGGCTCCGCCCAAACCCGGGAAGAATAAGGCTTCACGATGCGCCGCGCGGACGCTATTCAGGCTCACAGGGGATATTGTACCGCTTTCGAGTGAAAGCGTCAACCATTCGCCATTTTTCCCCAGGCGGCGAGAGGGCAGCAGCCGCCAAAATCCCAAATTTGTCAAAACCAGCGGTGACGCCGTTTCGTTGCCCTGGATAAAACAGCGCCTTGGCAGACAGCCCTTTGCAGTGTATGGCAAACGCCACAAAACGCTAGCAGAAGATTATAATAGAAGAATAACTTGCCGTTTGCAGATAACTCGCCTGTCTCCGCGTGGGTATTCAAGGATGGCTGCTAAGCCCCGGACCCCTCCTCGGGGTACAGGCTTTGGGTCTGCTTGATATTGGGGAAAATCTCAAAAAAAACGTCCACCAGCTCGGGATCGAATTTGCTCCCCGACAGTTTCCGTATCTCCTCCAGAACCTGTTCCTCTTCCCAGGGTTCCTTGTATGCCCGCCTTGAGCACAGCGCGTCGAAAACATCGGCAATGGCGACAATCCTCCCGGCAAGGGGAATCTCCTCGCCCTTCCTGCCCAGCGCCCTGCCGTCCTCGTCGGTTTTTTCCGAGACGAGGCTGTCCGGGTTGACCCAGCCGGGGTATCCCGTGCCGTCCCAGTTCTCGTGGTGGGTAAGGGCGATGTCCCTGGCGATGCTGTCAATCGGCGACTGGGGGTCGTCAAAGAGGCTGGCCCCAAACAGGGTGTGGTGCCGCATTATCTCGAATTCCTCCGGCGTAAAGCGGGCTGGCTTTTTGAGGATCACGTCCGAAATGGCCACCTTGCCCACGTCGTGGAGCATCGAGCCGACTTTGAGGATATCCCGAAAGCTCTCGCGCTCGGAATGGGGGATATTGCGCTTGTGCGCCCAGCGGTCGTAAATCTCGACGGCATAACCGGCCACGCGGTTGACGTGGGTGCCGGTTTCCTTGGGGTCCCTCAGCCCGGACATCTTGATCATGCGGAGGATCATCGCCCTGGTAACATAGGCCCGCTGCAACGCGACGGTCGCGCTGGCGGCAAAATGGGTGATAAGGAGCTTGTCCTCCTGCGAGAATGCCACGACCTTTCCCGTCTCGTCCATCTTGTTGATAACCTGGATAACGCCCAAAAGCCGCCCGTCGGCCCCGGCAAGGGGAAAGGTCAGCGTGGAAATGGTTTTATAGCCGGTTATCCTGTCAATAGAAGAGTTGAAGGAATAGGGGGCGGTCGCCGGGAGGTCGTACATGTCGGGCACATCCACGGTTTTCCCGGTAAGGGCGCAATAGCCGGAAATGGACTTTTCGCTGATGGGCACGGAAAAAACCGAATATATCATTTTCTGGCCGAGGGGCAGCGACTTTTGGATCGTGTCGTTCTGGGCGTATTTGATCAGCAGCCTCTCGCCGGCGTTTTCCCTCTCTGCCATCGTTTGCTTTATGTAAATCGAGCCCGCGTCGGCGCTGACAACCCTGCGGGCTTCCAGGAGGATCCGTTCGAGAAGCAGGTCAAGGTCCTGAATCTGGCTCAGCTCCGAATCCTTCTCAATAATCGACTTAAAATCCATAGTTCCCTCCTACTTTATGTACCGTTCGCGCGCCTCACTCCCTGCGGCCCGTGCATTTTATGACATGGTAGCCAAACTGCGTCTGGACGACATCGCTCACGGAACCGGGGGAGAGGCGCTTAACCGCCGATTCAAAGGAGGCAACCATTTTCCCCTCCCCGAACCAGCCCAGATCCCCGCCGGAGGATTTCGAGGGGCAGGTTGAAAATTCCCTCGCCATGGATTCAAACTGCGTTCCCTGCCTGACCTTTCTAAGGATGTCCTCCGCAGTTCCCCGGTCTTTTACCAGTATGTGGCTAGCCCGCCATTCCATATGCAATCTCCATCTTGCTATTATACACTGTTAACGCCGTGGTGCCAGAGGCAAGGAAAGCCGTCAGCCCTGCCAGCTCCTAATCAACAGCTCGCCCGTGCTGCCCCTTCCGCCCGCGTTGGCATTGATCAGCCGCTTTGCCTGCACTGCAATTACCTCAAACTGCGGGTGGCCGTATAGCTCCCTGACGTAGGCGGTGTCGGCGTTGCTGAGCAGGCATTTCGCCCCGAGGCCGGAAAGCCGCAGGGCAAGGTCACGCAACCGCTGTTGCTCCTGCTCGCCGAACCCGTCCGGCTGGTAGGCGGTAAAGCCGGTTCTGGCGGGGCTGTGGTAGGGCGGGTCAAAGTACACAAAGGCACCGTCCGCAGCCGCGCCGATGCCGGGCACCGCCTGCTCAAAATCGCCGCTCGTTATGGCAACGTCATTGGCATTGAGGTAATCGCTTACCCGGCGCAGGAGCCTTTCCTCGCAAATCGCCGGGTTTTTGTACCTGCCCAACGGGACGTTGAAAAAACCCTTGGCGCTGACGCGGTACAGGCCGTTGAAGCAGGTCTTGTTCAGGTATATCAGCCGCGCCGCCTTTGCGGCGTCCGGCAGAGCGTCAAACAGCGCGGGACTGCGATCCATGTCCCTGACTTCGTAAAACAGCCTGGCGCTGTGTCTTTTTTCGTAGCCTCGTAATATTTCGACAACGCCGCCAACATCGTCCCTTATGGCGCGGTAGGCCAGCATCAACTGCGCGTTGGCATCGCTGATCACCGCCTTTTTCGGCAGCAGGTCGAACAGCACCGCGCCCGCGCCGACAAACGGCTCGTAATAGGCGCAACCGGCGACATTTTCGGGGAGGCGCTTCCTTATTTCAGGCAGCAATTGCCTTTTGCCCCCGGCCCATTTCAGGAACGGCTTGCACATAACGTTGTTCAGCGTTCCGCCGCCAGATCGCCGATTTTGGCCTCGCCGTTGTACGCCTCTATGTTTATTATTGTCCCCATGACGTGGAAGAAGCCTCTTCCCAGCCTGCTTGCGAAACTTGCATACGCCTGCCCGGAAAAACTGTCCATTTTGAAATAAATCAAAATGGTTAACCGGCGGCTTACCTCGCCCGAGTCGTCGGTGCGGGATTTTATCAGATCGTCGGCGGCCTCCCGATCTATCGGGAAGAAATTGTACTTTTCGAGATTCGGCAAATATATCGCTATCGGGGCCAGCTTGCTGTCGCTGCCGTGGCTGCTCAGGCTCATGGTGGTCCCCCGCCTTATTTCAACCGGGAAGCCGCCGCGGTTGAAGTCATAGAGGCCAAATTCGACGCTGTACGCAACGCCGTACTCGCTGTCCGCGTCATGATTCAGCACCGCCTGCCTGATATCTTCCCGGAACCGTTCCATTATGCCGGGCCATTCAAATTCGTTGTTGCGGTTTCTTTGGTAAAACCGCCGGTCATAGTCGTTGACGTACTCCTCGACGAGCTTATCGGATAGCTCGGCGCTGGTGCCCTTGAGGTAGCCGAGCAAACAGTTGTAGTACCCTATAAATATGTCCCCCGACTGCGCGAACAGGGAAGCCGCCGCCACCGAAAACACAACGACAAGAGCCGCCTTTTTCATTTTTTTCTCCTAATGCGATTCACGCCCACCCGAACAGCTCCTCCAGAAAACCGGCAAGGCCTTCCTCGTCGCAGGGGCCAAAGACGGCATCTGCGGCCTGCCGGACTTTTTCCTTGGCGCTGGACGGGGCCGCCGAAAAGCCCGCGACGGCGAACATCGGCAGGTCGTTCTCCTCGTCGCCGCAGGCGATGACCTCCTGTGGCCTCAGCCCCCTCAGGGCCATTACCGTTTTCAGGCCCTCGCCCTTGGAAGCCCCTGCGTCCATCACTTCCAGGAACGTCGGGTAGGTGCGGGCTATGTAAATGCGGCTGCCGAAGCGGTCGAGCATTTTCCGCCGGATCGCCTCGTGCAGGCCGGGGTCGGTGATGAACGCCGCCTTGACGCAGCCTTCCAGCCCCGGCTCGGCCATTGCCGCCTTCATGTCCGCCACCACGGGCCTTACGCCGGCGTGGTCCTGGTACATCCAGGCCTCGGGGCGCATTTTGTCGATGACCAGCGCTTCCCAGGGGCCTTCCCTTTTCGGCCCCCGTCCCGGCGGGAGGAACATCTGGAAATGGACGCCCATGCTTCGGGCCAGATCGATCCCGTAGCCGACGACGTCAAGCCCCATCAGCCGGGACTCGATCACCTTCACGTCGGGCACCTGCGCAACCTCCGCCCCGTTGAAAAACACCATAGGGCCTTCCGCGCCGATGGCGCTGTAGTAACGGTGCGACGCCTCGATTGCCCTGCCGGTGCAGATTATCACCTGGATGCCCCTGGCCGCGAGCCGCCTGAGGCACCGCACAGTGCGCTCGCCCATGCTGGTGTCGGGCAGCAGCGCAGTGCCGTCAAGGTCAAGGGCCAGGGCCTTTATCGCCGCAGGCTCGATCTTATTGCGCATGGCTTGAGTGTAGCGGAAAGGGGAGGTGAGGACAATCACGCGCAGGGCAGGGGGAAGACTCGCACGGGAAAGAGGGGGCGAGGTTTTCTTCCTGGCGATATGCGGCGGCGGCGGCTGGACGTGCCTGACCGAGTCGTTTTCGTCTAGCGCAAAGCCTATGGTTTTGGTAGACTCCGCCTGAGTGAGGAAAAAATGGATAAACGAATTGTGGCTTTACTGCTGGCATGCGCGGTCTTTTGCGCAGCCGCGTCAAACGCATGGGCGAGAGGCGGCAGCCAGGGAAGGGGAAACGCGCCTATCATTGCCACGGACACCACCTTTGCCCCCTTTGAGTTCCAGAACGCCCAGGGCCAGTACGTCGGCATCGACATCGAACTGCTGGCCGCAATCGCCGCAGATCAGGGATTTGGGTACGACCTGCGGCCCCTGGGCTTTAGCGCGGCGGTCGCGGCGCTGGAATCGGGGCAGGCCGACGGCGTTATCGCCGGGATGAGCATCACCGAGGAGCGGAAGCTGAAATACGACTTTTCGGCGCCCTACTACGACTCCGGCGTGGCAATGGCGATCCGCGCCAACGACAACACGATCAAAAGCTACGCGGATCTGAGGGGCAAGCGGGTCGCCGTGAAAACCGGGACCGAGGGCGCCACCTTCGCCGAATCCATAATGGGCCAGCACGGCTTTACCCTCGCCTATTTTGACGAATCGCCGCTTATGTACGAGGAAGTCAAGGCGGGCAACTTCGCCGCCTGTTTCGAGGACTACCCCATCATGGGCTATGGCATTTTCCAGGGCAACGGCCTGAAAATGGTCACCGCCATGGAACGGGGCTCGTCGTATGGCTTCGCCGTCCTCAAGGGGAAAAACCAGGAACTCCTCAGGATGTTCAACCAGGGCCTCGCCAGCATAAAGGAAAACGGTACCTACCAGGCAATCCTGGACAAGTACATCAAGACGGAATAGCGGGATACCAGATAGCCGATGAATTTCGCCCAGGCAATGGGGGAGGTGTCCAGGGAGAACCCGCCCAAGGGAGCGGAAGGTGTAGGCATGGGCGATAAATTTTCGGCAGAAATTACCAATGCAAAACCTGCAAATTTTGATTCTTTGGCACCAGAGGATGTTTTAACAGCCAGGATGTTCGATGGAGGCGGACACTTTAATCTTGGTGACTCAAAAGGGCAATTTATATGGGAACCTTTGGAATACAATAACTCCAATAATGTAAGGAGAGGTGCGACAGATGACCTACGGTACATTACAAGCGAGTTAAGCGAAATGCCAAGCAAACGATTTGACAAAAGCACTTTTTTATGAGTTACTAACTCATGTTACGCATGAGGTCATACAATGATTGAAAATCCGCCCCAAAGTGGCATAAAATAGGTCATTTTGACACACTTTCAGGGCTACTTGGGGCTGAAAAATAGGGTTTTGCGTAAGGTGAGTTACTAAGAATATCTGGAGGTTAAAATGAAAAAATCGGGACTATTGCTTTGCGGTATATTGACACTTTTTTATTCAATAATGTTGTTTTCATGTAATAGACAAGAAATGCAAGTTAAATTTGCAAAAGAGGAAGAGGCTGAAATACAATTGGAAACAGAAAAAATACTTAATGAATTTGGTTATGATAATTATAAAATATTTACATATTTTCATAAATTAATGGGGCAAAAATTATGGTCGAGAGCAATAACCAGTAATAAAGCAGTTGGCAATGGATTATTGCCCTTATTCGATCAATTGACGGATAGTACTGGCTATTCTTCAGGTATGACAAATAGTTTTGATGGCTATTTTGAACATAGGGCAGTAACTGAAAATTATAATGGTGATGCAGGAAATAAATATATTACTTATGACTATATTTCAATAATTATAATTTTTGATGAAATATCAATAGAACAAAAGAATGAACTATTAAAATTATTGAATATATATGTTGTAAATTCAAATCGTGGAGATATTATTTATATTATCTCAAGAGATGAAATGCAGAATAATAAATAAAATGCTTGGCGCATCGCTTAACAAACGGTATACGCTCCGCCGCCTGTTCGGCGCTCCGGGGTTCGGTTAGCCCGCCCAAACGTCGTATACATGGAACGTAGAACGAAGAAGATTATTTTCTTTCTCCTGGCCTTTTTCATTGCCACGGGTCTTTATGCCCAGATTTCTTTTGAAGATGCAAAAGGGGTATGGAATAATATTCTGTCGCTTGATTATGTAATAAACGAGGACTCCCAACCTCAAAGACTTATAGCAGATGACAAAACGTATTTAGGCTGGGGAAGTTCTGTTATAGTAGAAAAAGGGAATTTGCTTAGTTACCGTATCGTCATGAACGGGGGATATGATGATATAATTGAGTCATATTGGTCTGACAACATGCCTGTTCTGACTGTTGAAAACAGTTATGGGAAAACAAGCGGGGAGGTAGGGATCACATTTATTGACAGGGATACGATTTTTTTCACCTTGGTATCCGATAGCGTATTTACGCCTTTTTATTTTGGAAAAGAACATATTTACATAAGGGCATCTATAATAATAGATGAGGCACCTGGAACTATTGAAGACGCGCCAAAAGGAGACGGAGGCAAGGCATCAGTTGATGCTGGCATAACAACTGGTGAAGAGAGGGTAGGCAAGAAATTTGTTTTTGATTTAGTGGCGACTATTGTATTTATTGTTGGGGGAAGTTTAATTTTTGTTAGTATTATAAAATCCTATGCTATATATAATAAGTTTAAAAATTACCTACTTAGCATAGATGACAAAGATACATTTCAAAAAATAAAAAAGTTAAATCCATTTGGGATACGTGGAGTTGTTCACCCTTTTCTTCATATTAAAATACGAGAAATACTATCCAAAAAATATGAACAAACAAAAGATTATGAATACTTAACATTTTATAGAAAATATATGCGGTGCATGATTCAATCAATGGTTGCGGCGATTTTTTTATTTATTCTATATGCGATCAAACAAATAATTGAAGATACTTAAACCACAGAGGAGGCGCAGATTGACCAACACCAGCTTGAATAAAACGAGGCAAACACAATGAAACCAGCAAGCCGCCTTGTACTATCAACTTCACCTCCGGCCCAAACTGCGGGAAAGCCCCCGGAATGGCAGCGCTCAGGTATCGGCGGCTCCCTTGTGGGGCTCATTTTAACAAGAAACACAAGGGATTTTAAAACAAGCGCCGTTAGCGCAATCACGCCTGAAGAACTGCTCGCTATTTACCCAAACAGTTTCCGGCACTCGATGTAAAATCGCTTTTCCGCCGCCTCCCCCATCGAGAAACTCTTCCGGGGCAGGGGGCCGCAACGGGCGATGGTCTCGAAAAAACCGGCCTTTTGCACCGGCGGCAGAAGCATACCGGTTACCGGCGCACCCGGCGCAGTGGCAAGGCGGAACAGCTCATCCTCGCCGTGGATGTAGTCGATGGACAGTGAACCGTTGGCGTTGTGAACCGCATTGTCCAAAAGCGGCTGAAGGCTCGCTGTGGACAGGCCGCTGGCGCTTGCCTCAACCAGCGTGTAACAATCCCCGTCATCATTGCGCGTAACGATGCCGAAACGATTCCCCTTTACCGGCTCGGCAACCAGGCTGGCCATTTCCTCGCGGCTGGCAAGCGTTCGGCTGGAAAAACCGGGAAGCGCCGAAAGCAGACTGAGCGCATCGTCCCCGCCCAGCCCAAACACGACGCGGTGGATCGGCTCAAAGGTGATCGCCGGGTCGTAGATGTTTTCGATTTCAACCAGCGCGTAACGGCAGGGATGGTCCAGCGCACCGTTTGCCGCCTTGTGCTCCTCCCACACGCCTTTTGCGCTTGCCAGCGAATGGTTGCCGTCGCCGACGGCAAAGAGGAACGGCGATTCGCCGGGGGCCTTTTCTGTCGCATAACGGGTTGCCGCCCTGAGCGCAAGCGACTCAAGCCCGTCGGCAAGCAATGCCCAGTCGTCATCGGAATCGAGGAACCAGCCGCTTGCGCTGCCGGAATCCAGCATCAGATCGCCCTGGTAAGCAGGCGGTTTTTTTTTCGCACGCTCCCCCAAGGCAGGCAGCAGCGTGTCGGCATCGTCGTCGATGAGCAGCAGAACGTGCTGTGTTTCGAGGGGGGCGTTCCGGCGAACTTCCATCCGGGGGGGGAGGCGTTCCGGCACGGTGCCCTCGCTTGCGCGGATCAGGGGCCGGGCGCCGGGCGACCAGTCGTAGCGTTCAAGGTCAACGGCGGCGACCAGCCCCCGCCGCCCCCGGTTAAACGGGGTGTCCCGCTCAAGGTAGACAAGGCCCCGCCGGGGCGCGGCAAAAATGCCCGTGTCGAGATAATTTCGCATGGCGTGATGAATGTCCCCAATTCGCCGGGGGCGATCCCCGTCAGCGAGAAATGCCTCGGGGAAGATCAAGTCCAGCGTGGAAGGCTGGCCAGCCGCCGCCCTCGCCTTCTCCCAGTAGCCCCTGTCCTGGGTAAACTGATCGCAGGCGACAACCGCCCACTGCCGCAGGTCAACGCTCCGGGGCAGGAGAATTTTCGGAATTTCGATGCCCGCTTTGCCTAGCCTTTGCTGAATTTCGCTCATCGGCCTACTATATAGAAGGCTTTTAATTTCGGCAACGGTGATGTTCTGCCCTTCGCCGGATTTCCTGGCTTCCACTACGCCGACAGGCTTTTTATCAACAAAGAGCACATGGTCCGCAGGATTTGAACCAGTTGGAAATTCACGGACAGCAACGCCCCCAAAACCCTCCCCAAAAACCGCCAAATTTCCCCTAAAAAAAGATATTCCTCTAAAATTAAATGTAATGGCCTTTACAACTTAGAATACGCAGATTTTGATTTTCATCACTGGCATAAACCAAGCGGTTTGCATGATCAATATGGCGGCTGTAACCTTTTATATGTTTAAGCGGTTCAGGTTTGCCTATTCCTGTCGTAAGCCCATTACGTTGTATATCTTTTATAAGATCATTAATTTTTTAAATATCTTTTTGTCATCGGCAAGCCATTCAAGGTAATCATTAAAAGCCTGAGGGGTAAAAACAAGGCCATGCATTTTCCATGGCCTCTAGTTCAGCCATAGTTTTTACAATGCCTCGACCTTCTTCTATATCTCGTATGCCTTGTTGCAGTTTTTCAGTAAACGCCGCATTATGCCGTATTTTTTC
>JAISSG010000063.1 GCA_031273185.1 Treponema sp.
AGCACGTTAACAAAACCGACAGTGCGGTGCGCTTTACCCACCTGCCCACGGGCATTGTCGTCGCCTGCCAGAACGAGCGCAGCCAGATCAAGAACCGCGCCATTGCGATGGCCATGCTCAAGGCGCGGCTGTACGAGCATTACCAGCGGGAAAAGGAAAAGGAAAACGAGCGTTTTCATCAGGAGAAAAAAGATATTTCGTGGGGCAACCAGATCCGCTCGTATGTTTTCCAGCCATACACTATGGTGAAGGATTACCGTACCAAGGCGGAGGCCGGGAACATTCAGGCGGTAATGGACGGCGACATCGACCAGTTTATCGAGGAGTACCTCAGGTTTTCGTGGTCGCAAAACACGGCGGCAAGCCGGATCGAATCCGCCGCCGCCGTAGCGGGCCGCTAGGGGGGCGCTGTTTGAAGGCATTTTGCGTGCTGTTTGTAACATGCTGTTTGCTGTCCGCCCCGCCCCTGTCCGCCGCCGGCAAAAAAGACGACGCGCAGGCCGATCCCATGAACAACGAATGGGTTCTTACCATCACCGCTTTTGACTATTCGCAGCTTCCCCAGGTACGGCATATTGCCGGCGACGTTATTACCAGGGAACTCGTTGACAAGCTCAGATCGGTAAGCTACCACCTTCGCGTTTCCCCCGAATACGCCTATTACGAGGGCTATGCCTGGCAGCAGTCTGTCAACACGGTTGCGCGGTCGATTTCCTCCAAGCAGGACGAGCGTTCGCTCTTGCTGTACCGGGGCGAGCCTGGCTGGAGATACCAGAGGAGCCTGAAAAGGGTCGATAACGAACTGGCAAAGCTGCAAGAGGACCTTGCCCAAAGAATGGCGGAAAGGCCCGTAATCAACCGCGAGCCGGAGTTTCAACTGAACCAGGCAAACCTCTCGGATACCTTTCCGCCGCCGCCGCCGCCGGGTACGGAGCGCAGGTTTTGCCGAAACCAAAAGTCAGACGCGTTTCTTTCCGGCGAGATACGGGAGTTTCATGGCCGGTACTACATAAGGCTGAAATTATTTACTTTGTATACCAATTCCTATGTTTACGAGGACGACATCATTTTTTCCCTGGAGGATGCGGCCAGCGCCGTGGATGAAATTTCCGCCAGGCTTACCGCCGTTCTTTCCGGGAACAAACCGGCGGTGGTTGCGGTCCAGGCCGATCCCCCCGAATCCCAGGTGCTGATAAACCAAAATTTCGCCGGGAGGGGAACCGTGCCTGCGCGGGAGCATCCGCCGGGGAAAATAGTCATTGCCGTGGCAGCCGAAGGCTACAGCCCCCAGACCGTGGAAACGGAGCTTAGCCCCGGGGAGCTAACCGAGGTATCGGTGGAACTCAGTCCCTTTTTGTACTCCGGCGTAAACATCAGGACCGTGGCCGATTCCGGCGCGTCTGTTTACCTGGGGGCCATGTACGTGGGGGAAGCGCCCCTTACCCTGCGGCTCCCCATCGATCAGCTTAGCTATGTCACGGCGGAAACAGCGGGGGGCGAGGAGGCAAAGGTTGTGTTCACCATGCCCGATATGCCCGACGAGGCCTTTGACCTTTCCCTCAAAATAAGAATGCCGCCGTCAGGGGTGCGCCGGGTGAACAAGGCCAGGGCCCGGTATTACTGGTCATGGGGCGCCACGTGGATTACCGGCATAGCCGCGTGGGTTACCTACGGGATTTTTACCAGCCAAAACGAAGCCCTGTCTCAAAGCACCAGCAGGGAATTTCAAAACAGCACCCAGCGGATGTACTATGTCAGCATAGGCGCCATTGGCCTTCTCGGGGCTGTGGTGGCATACGACCTTTTCGAGATGGTGCGCTACCTGCGGACCGCTGCGGGAAATTCCACGCCGATTGCCAGGGGGGAGAGGTCCGCCAGGTGAATTTTGCCGAAAAGATAAAATCTTTTTTTACCAGGGGTTCCTCGCTTTCCGAAGAGTTTTTTGAGGAGCTTGCCGATCTTCTCGTGGAAGGGGACCTTGGGGCAAAAGAGGCATTCGCCGCCGCCGAGTTGCTGCGCGAGCGCTGCAAAAAAGAAAAAATCAACGCGCCGCAGGAAGCGCGGATCAGGCTTGCGCAGTTGCTTGAGGATGCGCTGAGGAATTGCGGCGCGGCGTTGCCGCCGGCTTTGGCGGCGGACAGGCAGGCGGTGATTCTTCTGCTGGGTGTCAACGGCGTGGGAAAAACCACCACCTCTGCAAAACTCGCCGCCATGTACAACAATGGCCGCAGGCCGGTTCTCGCCGCGGCGGACACCTTCCGGGCGGCGGCTATCGATCAGCTTAAAATACACGGCGAGCGGCTGGGCCTGCGGGTAGTCGCCCATCAGCACGGCGGGGACCCTGCCGCCGTGGTATACGACGCAATCGAGGCCGCCGGGAAGGGTGGGGTGGTCATCGCCGACACCGCCGGCAGGATGCACACCAAGTCGGCGCTGGTGGAGGAACTGCGGAAAATCGACCGCATTGTCACCACAAAGGCCGCTGAAGCGCTGTATATTAAATACCTGGTGCTTGACGCGACAACCGGCAGGAACGCCCTGGCCCAGGCGGAAATTTTCTGCGAGGCGGTTTCGCCCCAGGCGGCGATACTTGCCAAATACGATTCCACCGCCAGGGGGGGGGTAGTCTTCTCCCTTGCCTCGGAATTACGCCTGCCTGTCGCGTACCTCTGCACGGGCGAAAAATACGGGGACATCAGGGCCTTTGATCCCGGCTCTTTTGCGAGGGAATTTGCCGGTGTTGCTTGATAAACTGCGTTTATTTATAAAGCGGCGGCTTTTTTCCAAGCCGGGCGCTGCTGTTCCCCTGCTCCTGTTTTTCCTCCTGCTCCTGCTTGCCGGTTTTCTTGCCATAACCCAGGAATCGCCGGATAAAGATTCGCTCGACCCCGATTTTTCGGACGAGGATTTTGACCCCAGCCTCTTTTCCGACGAGGAATTTGAGGGGGACGGGGAGTACCTGCCCGTATGGGCGCCGCCCGGCCCGCCGCGCTGGTTTCGATCCAACGCGGGCGGCATGACGCTGGAGGAAATTCCCTCGCGCATTGCCGCCCTTCGCAACGAATACGCCCTGGTAATCGACTTCCTTGGCCCCGATGAGATTGAGCCCCTGTTACAGCCTTTTTATGCGGGCGACTACAGTATCGAAATTCGCGTGCTTTACAAGGAGAGGGAGGAATACCGCAGGCAGTGGCTGTTCCGGGATGAGGGGGGAAACACCCGGCTCAACGCTGTTTTCCTGCCCCGGGAAGCCGAGGACGAGGCCGTCGCCCTGGATGCCTCCCCGGACGAGCCGGAGCCGGAGGAGCTTTCGGCAGATTCTGCCGTGGCAGACTCTGCCGAGCCGGAAATTGCCGAAAGGGAATTTGCCCAGGCGGAAACTAAAATAACGCCTGGCATAGTAATGCCTTTGGGTTTTATCGAAATTTTCAGCGAGAAGGCCCGAATTGCCAGGGACTATTTGTTTCTTGAAGACGGCGAGGAAATGCTGACCAGCTATTTCTATAACGAGGGCATCCTGGTCAAGGCAGAAACGGAACGGAGGATCCACGGCGAGGACTACAAGAAAATTTACACCGACCTATACCGCTACAACCGCTCTTTCTCGCTTCGCCATGTCGAGCGCCTCTACCACGAGTCCCTGGATGCCGAGCCGGTTCGCCTGCTTTTTCCCTACCGTGTCCTTGATGCCGCCGCCAATGACAATTTCATCACCGAAAAGCTGATCCTTGGCTCTGATTTTTTCGGGGGGCATTCGGTGCCTGCGGGGTTCCGCGCGGTGTATGACACCGACTCGCGGGGCAGGATACTGACGCAGACCTTGTTTGACGACAAGGAACAGGTGGTGTGGGTGATTACCAATACCTGGGTGGGCGACAGGATCGCCGCCATCAGAAAAGTTGAAGGCGATGAGGAATGGCTGACCGAGTACGGGTATAACGGCGAGGGAAACCGGGTCGAGCAGCGCGACATACGCAACGGCGAGCTTGAGCGGCTGGTTCGCATTGACGGCGACCGGGAAACGGAAGAACTCTACATGAACGGCAATGTCGTGCTTCGGGCGTTTTGGGAAGACGGCAGGAAAATCTCCGAGGAACGGGTGCGCTCACCTGCGCGGGCGTGGCGATGATGCGTTTCAAGTGGATATGGTTCGTCGCGGCTCGCTACATCTTCCGGCGGAGGAAGATGTCCCCCTCCCCGGTGCTGTCCATCCTGGGAATTGGAACCGGGGTATTAGCGCTGGTTGTAATCATCGCGGTGATGAACGGCTTCCAGATGGGCTTCATCGAAAGCATACTGGAGATATCCTCGTACCATTTGCGCGTGGGTTCCCTGCCCGGTGAAAAAATGGAAGAAGCGACCGAACTGCTGTTGGCGGCGCCAGGAATCGAGGCAGCCGTGCCGTTCCGCGATTTTCAGGGCCTGGCGCGGGGC
>JAISSG010000111.1 GCA_031273185.1 Treponema sp.
GTACCAGCACCTTGCCGTTTCCGTCGCGGTACTCGGACACGTCAACCAACCCCCCCGTGGGAAAATCGGGGTACAGCGCAAACTTTTTCCCGGAAAGGCAGGCAATCTCCGCCTCCAGCACCTCGACGGCATTGTGGGGGAGTATCCGGGTGGACATTCCCACGGCAATCCCCTCCGCGCCTATCACCAGCACCACGGGGATTTTTGCCGGAAACAGCACCGGCTCCCGGTTACGCCCGTCGTAGGAACTTGCCCACTCGGTCAGTTTTGGATTGTAGAAAATGTCTTTCGCAAGCGGGGTGGCGCGGCATTCAATGTAGCGCGGCGCGGAGGCCTCGTCGCCGGTGTAGATGTTGCCAAAGTTCCCCTGCCGGTCGATGAACAGTTCCTTGTTGGCGAGAACAACCAACGCCGAGAATATCGAAGCGTCGCCGTGGGGGTGGTACTTCATACACTCCCCGACGATGTTGGCGACTTTGTGGTATTTTCCGTCGTCTTTTTCAAACAGGGTATGGAGGATGCGCCTCTGCACCGGCTTGAGGCCGTCCTCCAGGTCGGGAATAGCACGGTCTTTGATAACATACGAGGCGTATTCAAGAAAGTTGCGATCAAAAAGGTTTTTTATATATGCCATGCGGTTATTATATCATTTTCATTTGAGGTCAACAATACGAAGTATCAATCATAATACCGCATTATTGTATTGACAAAAACTAAATAATGGTATTACCTATTTATTAAGGAAGGAGAAAAAATGCCCAAAAAAACACTCACCCCCGGAACCGCGCTAACCGCGCTTCTTGACAAACACGGTTTGAATTACAATCGTCTCGCAAAGGCAATCGGTATTTCCAGCGCGATGGTTCGCCTTATCGCCCTTGACGAAAACCCCGTGTCGGCCCCTGTCGCTTTTCGTCTGGCGAAGTTTTTCAAAACCACGCCGGAGCACTGGCTCGCCCTGCAGATTGGCTTTGAGACTGCCCAGGCCGCCGCGGATAAGAAACTGGCAAAGGCGCTCAAGGACATTCCGACGGTAGACAAGGCTACTTTTGAGCGAAAGCGAAAAGCGAAGAAACCGGCGAAACCCGCAGGAAAGGGCAAGGCTGCCGCGGGCAAGAAAACGGCAAAACCGGGCCGCCCGGCGAAGAAAGCCGCCAAGCCCGCCGCCAAAAAACCGGGCAGGCCGGCAAAAAGCGCGAAACCGAAAAAAGCCGCGGCTGCAGGCACGGCAAAGCGCGGGCGGCCCGCCGCAAAGCCAGGGCCGGCAAAGAAGGTCCGCCCCGTCCAGGAGAAATCGCCGCCCGGCAACACCCCGCCGGCTGCCCCCCCCGCTGAGGTAACGGTAAACGAGCCGCAGATATAGGGAATAGGGATTGGGGACTGGGGACTAGGAGTAATGTTAGAAAGTATAGCGTGTTGCCATCACGCTTAGATTACGGACAATGCCCCTAGTCCCTAAACCCCAGCCCCCATCTAGCTGAGGACCACTTTGTAGCCAAAAACTTTCTGAAAGAGGTCGGCCTTTTCTTCTATGCCGATTAGTTCCAGGGAAATGTCATAGGCCCCTTGCGCGTGCAGGGCGATGGTCTGCGTGCGGTGGTTTACGGTGATGTTCTTGATTTGCTGCGAGTGCCCCCGGTCCAGAGCGTCGGCAACCCTCAAAATGGAGGCCATTTTCAGCACGAGTATCCGTTCCTCGCGCTGAAGGCTGATGTACTCAATGTCGGATTGGGTCGGCGGGTCTCCCCGGTGGTAGCGTATAACGCTTGCGATGATGTCCTGCTCGCTTCGGGGCAGGCCGAAAATTTCGGAATTGGCGACGATGTACTGGCCGTGCTTGTTATGGCCGGAGCCCTTGATGTACGTCCCTATGTCGTGGAGGATCGCGGCGACTTCCAGCATCATGCGCTGGCGGCGGTTCATGCCGTGTTCCTTTGCCAGCGCGTCAAACAGCGTCATGCAGAGGCTGGCGACGTGCCGCGAATGGGCCTCTTCGTAGTGGTATTTCCTGCCCAGGTTGACGGCGGAGGCGATGATCTGCGAGTTGAATTCCTCCTGAATTTCGGAATCCGCCCCCAGCGTCAGATCGACCAGATAGCCTTCCCGTATTGACATGAGGGGAACCACCACCTGGGCGGCCCTGGTCTGCTCCAGCAGGAGCTTCAGCACGAGGATGCCGGGGACAAAACCATCGGCTTCGATATAGGACGTGCCGAGTTTCTGGATGCAGTCCTCGATGCTGTAGCCTCGGACTTTCTCGGCAAAGGCAATAAAGTCTTTGCGGTCTATGACGCGGCAATGCTCGTTCAGTTCCTTGCCGGCCTGGCCCGATGCAAACCGCGCGTCGGAGCCGCCTACGACAAAGGCGCGCACATGGGCCATGTCCATCTCCGCGTTTAACAGGCCCGTGGTGTCACGAATCGCCTCGCTCAGGTAGCGCTCGCTGAACAGGCCCGGCCCGGCCCGCAGCCGTATGCGCTCGTTGATGATGATTGTCCCAAGCCTGACGCTGTGGGCCGCCACCATCTGCCCCCGGCGCAGCAGCATTATCTCGGTCGAGCCGCCGCCAATTTCGATAATCATGGAATTGGCGCGCCAGAACAGCGGCAGGTCCTGCTTGAGCGCGAATCGAACCCCAAGGTACATGAGCCGGTTTTCCTCAATTCCGTCCACCACGGAAAGGTTAAAGCCCGTTTCCTGCCGTATCCGGTCAATAAACACGTCGCGGTTTCGCGCCACCCGCAGGGCGCTTGTCGCTATAGCGTGAACGTCGCAGGCGGCAATGCCCCATCCGGCGAGCAGTTCCTTGAAATTCTTCATCACGGAAAGGCATTCCAAAAGCGATTCGCGGGAAAGCTCGCCGGAGCCAAACACGTCGCGCCCCAGCGCCACCGGCTTTTCGGCCCTGTCCAGCACCTTCCACTGGCTGTCGCCCCCCATCTGCGCGACGAGCAGCCTGATGCCGGTGGAGCCGATTTCCAGGACAGCGACTAAGCGGTTTTCCATGTTCCTACAGCTTGTCGATCAGCATCGAGCATTTCCCCGATGGAATCGGCAGGGTCTTTTTCTTTTTTCCAAGAATGTTGATGGTAAAATAGTACAGCTTTTCGCTTTCCATGTGTATCTCCCAGCCCCGCCCGCTTTTGTTGGAAAGAATCGTTATCATGTTTTTTTTGAGCGAGAGGTTTTCCACCCCCATGATTTCCAGGTTGGGAATGATCCAGTCCACCGTCTTGCGGGGAAGGGAGATAAACAGCCCTATGATGTTTTCGATGGTCAGGCAGATGGTCGAAAGCGCGTCGTAGGAAAGGTACTGGGCGCGGGGGAAATCCGGCTTGCCCTGCCACCGGGCGGGGCCTTCTTTGGTGGGCAGGTAGGCCTCCCACAGGTTGCCCTCGTGGTGGCTGCCTTCGGGATTCATGGAATCCAGCATGAAATACAGGTGCCGTATGGCGCTGTCACGCGCCATGTCCCAGTGCTGGTAGCGCTCAAGCCCTTTTATCACCATGAAGGTCAGGTGGGGATACACCGATCCCTTGTAGCCCTTGCCGCTTTCGTCAAAGCTCTTGTCGGAAAGGGACAGCGTGGGAAAAGGGTGCGGCGCGCCAAAGAACCGGGGATCGGAGAGCTTGGCGATGATCTGTTGGGCTTTTTCGTCGTTGGGTATTTCCGCCAGCAGCGGCCAGTAACCCGCGATGGTTTTTACCGGGAGCCGTTTCTCGTTCCTGTCGATGTCGTGGTAAAAGCCGTCCTTGGGGTCCCACATCAGCGAATTGATTCTGGTTTTCAGGGCAAAGTACTGTTTCTTGTACTGGAAGCTCGAATCCTTGTCGTTAAGAATGTCCGCCATCGCGCTCATGTACAGGGCGTTGATCGCCATCATGGAGTTGAAGTCCAGGGAATAATAGGTTCCCTCGCGGGGCGAGTTGTGCATCCCCGTGACGGCAAGGGGGACGCGGTACAGGCCGTTGGCTTTTTTGAAGGTTTTGTCTATCCATTCGGTGTACTTGTGCAGCACCGCGAGAACGTCCTTGACCCGCTTTTTGTTTGCCGACTTGTGGTAGATGTTGTACTCCGCCCAGGCAAAGAGGGGAATCCCCAGGCTTTCGGCGTTGTCCCGCTCCGCTACCGGCTTGTCGGTGTTGATGTCATAGGCGCAGCGGATCGCCCCGTTTGGCTCCTGGCGGTCGTAGAACAGGTCAAGGCTGGGAGTAGCCTGGTAAATGCGGTTTGAGTAAACCAGGAAAAACGACGAGTAAATCGCGTCGGATTGGTAGACGGTCTCTGACCCCGGATAGGAGAAGAACTTTCCCCCGATTCCGCCTTTATGGGAGCTGCTGTTCCAGCAGTCATGAATCCAGGCCCACGTTTTATCGTATATGTCAACAAAATCCTGATCATAGAAGTGTATCTTTGGAAAGTCGTGTTTTGTCACCTATACCCCTTGGCTAAACAACATTGCCATGCATTAAGATACCATTATAACCTCATACTCCCCGGTT
>JAISSG010000019.1 GCA_031273185.1 Treponema sp.
AATATGCTTGAAACTGAATGGGAATTTTATGAAAACAATCGGGACGAACTGGTAGAAAAATACTGCGGCAAGTTTGTTGTTATATCCGGGGACAGGGTGGTCTCCGCCTATGACGATGAAAAAATTGCCTACCGGGAGACCGTAAAGGACATTCCTCTTGGCTCTTTTATGATTCACCACATAGCCGAGGAGGAGGAAATCGTTCAGCTTTCCCCTTTTGCCAATGTCTAAAGTTACGCATTTTGCTTTTAAGCAAGACAACCAGTCCCTATGTTTGCGGCTGTTGACCGAGGCTCAAGTTTTCAATAGTAAATAATACCAGCATTGTTGATGTAGCCAAGGTTTCTATCGGGCTTCCAAATTTGGTAATGGTTGAAGAAGTAAATGTAATGATATGCTGTCTTAATCAGGGTTTTGATCTGATAATAGGCATGGACATTATACTGCTTGGCGATTTTTCCATAAGTAATGGGGGAGGTAGAACCTTATTCTCTTTTGCCATACCGCCTTTTGAAAATAAAACAGATCATTACGAAAAGGCTCTTGCAGTAAATAAACGAAACAAAGTTTGATTTTATATCTAATTTCCGCTAATATTGAGTGAAAGACGAGAAGGTTGCGGATTCTTCTACCGGGCAATAGCGTAGGTGGTTTACGTATAATTTTTCCACAGCCAGTCGCTTTGTTACCTGTTACCTGAACCGCAACTGGCTGATAAGCTTCAGCCGCACAACCCTGCCGCCGCCCAGTTCGCTGAACACGCGATAGCGGTTGCCGTCGTCGGAGAAGGGGCTGGCCTTTTCGCCGGGGAAGGGGGCCTGCCGAAGCTGCGTCCAGCCAAGGCTGGGGTCACCGAGAGAGGTGTTTGGCCGGGACGGGTCAAAGCGGATGAAGGACTCGTGGACGCCCCGCTCGTGCAGAGGGGCCTCGTCGGTGCTTTGCAGGTAGCGGATGATCCCTCGGGTCATGTCGATGGACTGGATAACCGCCGAATGGGCAATCTCCCCCGTGGCCCCCCGGAACAGGATTATGTCCGCCGGGCGCAGGTTGCTGATCTTGTCTTCCACCGGGACAAGGTGGGCGCTGTTTGAATTGAAAAACGAGGTGCCCGCATACCAGGCGGGATTAGCGCCCCGTGGCACTCCCATGGAGTGGCTGAGGTTCCTGCCCAGGTCGATCCCGCCCTGCTGCGCGACATACGAGAGCACATGCCAGACAAAGGCCGAGCAGTCCATCCCGACAAGGCCGACGCAGTACAGGTAGTTGTAGACATCGGTTTCCTCGATCCCCCTGCCGGTGGCAAAAACATAGGGGCGGTGGAGAAGGCCCCGGTACGATCCCGCTTTCATGCGGGCAATGTCAAACAGGTCCCGCGAGCTGCGCCATCCCTGCGCCGGAATGTCGAAAATTATAACCTGCTCCCGCCCGTAGGAAAGGGTCTGGACGTACAGCGCAAAATCATCGGAATCGAGTATGCCCTCAATGACAGGCCAGAGCATGTCAGGGCTCCCCTTGCCGCCGCCGTGGAATTGCCAGCCGGTCTGGCTAAACACGTCGCGCTCGTGGTTTTCGGCAAAGGGCATGCGAATGTTCATTATTTTTCCGTCGATGATTTTCGTTTTGAAGCAGCTACGGTAGGCTTCTTCGATTACCCGCTCTATGCCGTTGCCCCAAAGCCGCGCCGGATCGGAGAACGCGACAAGGTGATTGCCTTGCGGGGATTCCTGCGCCGAAAGCGGATTCCCGGCGAACAGTATTATTGCACATAACAGCGCGTGCCTAGCCATTCGCCATGTCCACAATATTCCCTCCTGGGTATAACGATGCGGTGATGCTGCCCTGCCTCATTTGGGGAAATTTATCAGTGGCCGCCGGTGCATAACCGGCCCCCGGGAATCGGGGGCGGATGCCGGGCTTTGCATGGCTGGAAGGGGATTTTCCGTCTTGGCTTCCGATTTTGCCGGGATTTTTTTGCCCGGATTGGCCTTTTTTTCTGCCGGTCTTGGGGCTATTTTCCTTGAAGCCGTTGCCGGCTGCTTTTTTGCGCTTTTTGGGGGAGTCTTTATCGCTTTGGCATTCGTTTTTTTGGCTCTAACAGGAGTTTTTGCAGTTACAGAGGTGCTTTTTGACACTGTGGTCTTTTTTGGCTTTGGCTGGACAGGCTTTTTAGCTGTATTCTTTGCTGAAACAGCCTTGGTTGTCTTTTTAACAGCGGATGCGGCACTCTCCTTCTTCATAATCCCTCCATTTTGTATAAAAAAGAACCTATGGTTGGATTTTATCATGGTTTTATCATAATTGCCATAATTTTTATGTTTTTTTTGCTTTTCCTGGACTACCCGGTATTTGCGCGCAGAGGAGCAGGCTTTTCCACTTCCAGCACAGGGGCCCCTCCTGAATTCGCAGCCGCAGTGCATCTTCAATCTGCGAAAAATCGCCGGGATCGATGGTTTTGCCCATAAATGCGCCCCAGCGGGAATTTTCCCGGTCAAACCAGGCGTCAACGTCCCTTGCGCCGACAAGCCGTTCTTCTTTTTGCTCCAGGGTTTCTATCTTTACCCCAAAACCATGCGACTCAAAGGCCCTCTCAAGCTGATCGGCGTTCCAGTTCCATGACACCGGCTGCGAAAAAAAGGCATCCTCCGCCTGGCGCAATTTGCTGGCAAGTTGCTGGCCGCCGCCGCACTGCTCTTCGACAATGCCGGAGATTCGCTGTCCCAGCGGGGGAGGGGAGGCCAGAAGTACCATGCTGCCGCCAGAGGACAGAAGCGTTTTCGCCTGTGATGCAAGGCAGGCGAACGCCGCTTCCGGGCTTAGGGCCTCGGCGTTTTTTGCCAGGCCCTTTCTCCAGGGCTCCCGGACGAGGATGCGGTCGAACTGCGGCGTGGAAAACCATTCTTCTGCCTGTTCGGGCGTGGGCAGCAAATCGTTTTCCAGCACGGCGATTTCCGGCTGTTCGACCTGGTCAAGCGCCTCGGCATAGCGAAAGAGAGCCTCACGCGCCGCCTCGCTACCGACCAGCGCCGCACTGAGACCTTCGGGACAACGGCGCAGGCTTTCCCAGAGCAACAGGCCGTCACCGGCAAGGGGTATGAGGATGCGGTCGTGGCGGGCGGGTGGGGCTGTGTTAAAAATTGTGTTGCGGTCGGCAAGCAAAAGGGCGCTTCTGCCCGACTCCAGCCGCCTGAACCATCCCTCCCTGCCCTTTGCCGTGGCGGACCAACTGAGCAGTTCCCCATCCGCCGTCGTGCTTTCCGGGCCGTCCCCCAAAACAACAGCCGCCTGCAATTCCCGTTTTTGCAGTACCTCCTCGCGGATTTTGCCCTCGTAGCCGACAGCGGAGGGGACGTAAAATGCCCTGCCCCGCAGGGCGGTGGGAAGGTATTGCTGTGCCGCCCAGTGGTTGCGGTAGGCGTGGGGGTAGACGTAGCCCTCGCCGTGGCCAAAGCCCACCGAGTCGCGGCTTGCGTCGCGCAGGTGGTTGGGGACCTCCGCGTCCTCGCGGTCAACCTCTTTCAGCGCGTCGAAAAAGGCCATCGCCGTGTTGGACTTTGGCGCGGTGGCAAGGTACAGGCAGGCATGGGCGAGGGGGAAGTTCCCCTCGGGGAAGCCGATGCGGTCAAACGCCTCGGCGCAGGAGACGACGACGGCGAGGGCGTGGGGATCGGCAAGCCCAACGTCCTCGCTGGCAAGGATGATCATCCGCCGAAAGATGAAGCTGGGATCTTCCCCGGCCCGCACCATCTTGGCAAGCCAGTACAGTGCCGCATCGGGATCGCTGCCGCGAACGCTTTTGATAAACGCGCTGATCGTGTCGAAGTGGTAGTCGCCGTCGCGGTCGTACAAAACGGCCCTGCGCTGGATGCTCTCCTCGGCGGCCTCCATCGAGATGAAAATGGTTTCGCCTAACGGCGGGGGCCATGACTGCGGGCTGGTTTCCACGGCAAGTTCCAGCGCGTTCAACAGGCTGCGGGCATCGCCGCCGGAAACCTCGACCAGATGCTCCAGCGCCCCATCCGCAAAAACCACGTTCCAGTTTCCGTAGCCCCGCTGTGGATCGGCGATGGCCTTTTTCGCCGCCTCCAGCAGGTCGCCACCGTTCAGCGGCTTGAGCTGGAAAATACGGCTGCGGCTGACCAGGGCGCGGTTTACCTCGAAGAAGGGATTTTCCGTGGTCGCGCCGACCAGTATCACCGTGCCGTTTTCCACCCAGGGCAACAGCGCGTCCTGCTGGGCCTTGTTCCAGCGGTGCACCTCGTCAACAAATAAAATCGTGCGCTTGTCGTAGAGCCGGCAACGCTCGTCGGCGCGGTCGATGGCCTCGCGGATGTCCTTTACGCCGGACAGCACGGCGTTGAGGCTTTCAAAGGCCCCTCGGGTGGTGTTGGCGATGACCCGCGCCAGGCTGGTCTTGCCCGTGCCGGGCGGCCCGTAGAAAATTACCGAGGAAAGGCGGTCGGCCTGGATCGCCCTTCGCAACAGCCGCCCCGGGCCGACAATGTGATCCTGGCCGATAACGTCCTCAAGAACGCGGGGCCGCATACGGTAGGCGAGGGGGCTGGCCGCTTTTGCGGGGCTTTTTTCGCGGCTTCCCGCTGCGGGTTTTGCCGAGAACAGCTCATCCATGGACGGGCGCTAGTTCTCCGCGTTCCACTGCCATCCTCCTGAATTAGGCCTTTCCCGGTACGACCACAGGCCGGAGTTCTGGGTGGAAGCGAAAAAAGTCATGTTTTGGTCAATGCTGATGGGTGCCTGGAACAAATGGTTGATAGGTTCTTTGCCGATGGTCGACCGGTAGCGGTCGTTGTCATGGACAGATCGAAGACTGCCGGGATCACGGCGGGATTGGGATTCGCTGAGGTCGATGGAGCCGGAGCCGTCGGTTTTCAGATCAAATTCCACGTAGCCGTAGGTGTATGATGAAGAGATAGTATTGTACAGCCCGCCCTGTATGCCGGCAACTATGATTTTTTTCCTGGCTCCGGGAGTGTCGTCATCGGTCCACAGGGCAAGCGCGCCGGTGGCATACTTGCCGGTTCCTACCCACCCGCCGTTTTCGCCGTACCGCAGCCGCTCAAACGATCCATCGTTCACCTTGTAGAAAGCCCCCCCGTTGCGCTCGACGGCGATAATGGTTGAGCCGTCTTCCAGCTTGATCATACCCATAAACATGCGGTCTTTGTTGTCACTGGGGGTAGCATCATTTTGTTGCGATACATGAGCAGCGCTGTCAAAGTTAGGTGAATTTAAATCAGTTTCGCTAATCTGGAAGATTCCGTTACCCGTGGTACTCAGGTAATGGCTGGTTCCATCAAAAACCGCCCCGGAAAGCAGGGTGGTTTCTCCCTTGAGCAGTTTCAGGGTATCGTCAGTATCCAGGTATAAAATGGCATAATCGTCCCTGTCCCCGATGCTTGTCCGCGCCCCGGCAAATACCCGGTCTTGGGAAGGATCCGCGTAAATCGACTGTATCTGGGGATAATTAGCGCCTGAGAATCGTACTTCCTCCCACTCTGTGCTTGTACTGTCCTTTCCTATAAATTTCAGCACCGTGTCTATGCCGTGGCCTGGCAGGCTGAGCGCGTACAGGTACTTGCTGGTGGCGGCAAGCGCGATGATTTTTCCTTCGGGCTGCTCAATAAGGTATTCCTTTGAATCCCACCCGGAAACGCCGGTGCCGAGTTCTGTTTTTGCGTACCAGTGGAGCCGCCCTGAGGCAACGTAGAGAATAGGAACGGTTACTGTTGGATCTTCTGTATTGCCAGGATCAGGATCGTAATCAGGATTAGGGTATTCCCGCCCGAATTCCACCATGTTGGTGGGGGCGCCTCTGATGAGGGGATTCTGCGGGGGAGGTTCGGTGGAGATTCTGTAGAAAATGGGGTCCTGGGCGCATGAAAAAACGGCAAGCAGCCCAAGGGCAAAAATCGTTGTTCGCATAGTGCTTGTTCTCATATTCCTAATCCTAAAAGTGATACCGCGCCGAAAGGGTAAGACCGATAATGTTGCCGTCCACGTCTCTGCTGCGGTCGCGCTTGCCGTCCTCCAATGGCCACTCGGGGTACCAGCCCCAGTCGAAATTTATGCCGAACGACCAGTCCGGGTTGAAGCGAAAGAAGGCCCCGGTTACTCCTTTGACGAACAACCCTACATAGCCAGAGTTGAGGTATCGGTGGATCGCGACGCCGGCGACCGCATACAAGGGGAATTCAAAGCGGCGGATCACGAACTGCCAGCCAGCGCGTGCTCCGATGGGTACAAGGAACACGGTGTTTTTTGCCAGGGTGCCGAAAAATATGCCTGCAACTTCCGCGCCAAAGGAAAAATGGGCGTTTAAGAAACGGCTGTATGCCAAGGACCCCGTGCCGCCTACCGGCGGGGAAAAATTGTGCGGTATTTCTTTTCCGTTGTTGAAGAAGACCGTGGGGAAGACAACCCCTAAAGATATAGTAAAGGTCTGGTCCCCCCTCGAATACAGGTCGGGAATGTACCCGTCCCAGTCTGATTCTATGGGAATGCCCCCGTCGTAAGGCGGTTCCTCGTCTTCATCCTCTTCCTGGGCATAAAGAAACAACGCGCCTTGGCCGGAGAAACAGTATAATCCCAGCAGCAGCAAAAGAGCCAGGGCTTTTCGCATCGACTAAACTCCTCTGGTTAGTTTATATATAAACACCGTTGTCAGCAATATGGTTTCACGGGTCGCTCGCAGGCAACAGCCCCTAGTCCCCTGGCCTGCCGTTTTCCAGCGCAAGAAAATCGAGCAACACGGGATATTTGCTCAGCAATGCGCCGTACCGCTCCAGTTCCTCAAACCGGTTGTAGGTTTCGACCCGGCCCAGCGCCTTGTCGCTCAGTTCAGCGGCGATGAATTCCTTCTGCCTGGCGACGAATTCCCCGTATAGCCCCTTTGCAAGCCGGTACAGGGTAAAATCGGGGAGCTTTGCCGACCTTATCACAAAAGAAAAATTGGAAATTTGGGGGAATTGCCTTTGAATTTCCCGTTCCAGGCCGGGACTTGCGTTGTTTTCAAGCAGTTCTTCTATCTGCGACGCAAATTCCTCGCTGTAATTAATGCGATTCAGTATAAACGCCTCTATTTGCCCGGCAATGTCGTTCTCATGGCTGTCCAGTTCTTCCTGCGTGCCGATGCTGTACGTGGCAGCCAGGGGGATAAGGGCCTCGGGCGAAAGGCTGAAGCTGAGCGAGGCGCGAAGCTCCCAGGAAAAATCGCCCTGTACGCCGGCAAACGCCGAGTAAGTCTCAGCCGCCGGGAGGGTGTTTCTTGCGGATACCTCCCGGCTGACGGTATCCAGCCGGAAAACCAGCGTTTGGGCGTTGGCGGGGATGAGCTTGTACCAGACCCACCTGAATTCGCCGGGCCTTACCAGGTTTGCATCTACCCCGTGTGATTTTGAGCGGATGACCCCGTAAGCGCCGGGCTCTATTCCCATCTGCGCCCATCCAAAAAAGAACCCAAGGCCGGCAAGTACCAGGAGAACAACCACGGTTATAAGGAACTTTTTCATACCGAAGATTTATGATACCCTAAAAAGGCTGTTTAAGCAACCGAGGTATGGAAGACAATAACATTGCAGGCGAAGAGCCCCAGGCCGATAACGAGCCCAAAAAGGGTGAAAAAGCCCGCCGCTGGATTTTTTCGGGCTTTGTCAGGAAGGGCATTAGATTCTCCCTTGCCCTTTCGCTCGTGATCTTCGCATTGTACCTGGCAGGCAGCATGCCTGACCCCGGCTTTCCTGACCGCCTCCTGTTCCTGCTGCTGAGAATGCTTAGGTTCGCGTCACTGGTAAGCTGCGCTTTCTCCCTGTTTGCCCTGGGATTTAGCGTCCGCCGCCTGGTCTACCATCCAGGTTTACGCAATTTCCTTGGCATGGGCTTTTATTTTGCCGCAAGCCTGCTCAGCGCGGGCCTTGCCATGCTCGATTCGCTTATAGTCGCCGCAACAGGGGGTAATGTTTAAGCGGGGTCAATCCCTGGGAATATCAGGCAGACACCATGGTGCTTATCGAAGGTTTTCCGTCATAAAACAGCACCTGCTTGCGGTCTTCATCCATAAGGCCTTTAAGCAGCAATAGATCCTTTTGAATTTTAGGCGACTGATTTACCCTGAACGGTACCACGCCTGACTCTGCAAGCGTTTTGTTTACCACCAATTCATTCCCGCCGGCCAGTGTTTGCAACCTGCTGGCAAGATTGATTCCGTAGCCGACATAATCACGGTATTTAAGTTCTGACAACTCGGCGGATATTTCATACTTAAACACCTTTCCCGTAACAAGCGCCCCGGCCAGGGACAATTTATCGAAAGGCTTGAACAAATCCTCTTCTAAAAAATCGACATACGTGCTAAAAATAAAAAGCGCTTCATTAATTGAGTTTTCGCTGGTTTCGTCCCAAATAATCAGGGCTCCGTCTCCCATAAGTTTGTAATACGAGCAGCCGTAACCAAATTGGTTAATACAGGACAAGAGGTTCGCCGTGAATTCTTTAAGCAGCTTAAAAACGGTATCTTCCGCGTGGGAGCACAAAAAATCGCTGAAATTACGCACGTCGACACATAAGACAAGCGCGTTATCGTGGGCCTCGCCCAAGTACACGCCGTCAAACACATCAATCGGCATTTTCTTAAGCCCTTCAATAGCGCCGATATCCAGCACAAGCCCTATGCTTTTTTTCTCTACGGAATCCAGCTCGCTGATTAAGGTGTCTTTCATGGTACAATAGTATCACGGTACCGGCTTGGCCGAAAAGTAGGAGGAATGAAGGCTATTATACCGCAGGCAAGCCTGCAAGGTAGTTACGCAACAATGCGAAGAGCCCGCGGCGATGATTATGGCGAGATTGCAAAAGGCGCATCCGATACTACGCACCGCAGTTCACGCCCGCCAGCGGTGTTCAGCGGCGGCAGTCCCTCGGCACATTCAGGTTTTGCCTGCGTGCAGCGGGGGGCGAAGGGGCAGCCCGGCTCTGGCTCGGCGGGATTTGGCACCTTGCCGGGGATCGCCGCAAGCCGCTCCTGCGTGTAGTGGCTGCCGAAGCGGGGCGACGAGGCAAGCAGCGCCTTGGTGTAAGGGTGTCGTGGGCTTGAGATAATGTCCGCCGCCGCGCCGCATTCCATCTCCATGCCGCCGTACATCACCAGAACGCGGTCGGAGATTTCGGCGACCAGATCGATGTCGTGGCTGATGAAAATTATCGAGATGCCGCGAGTGCGGCGCAGGGTTTTCAAAAGCTCCACAATTTGCTTCTGAATGGTAACGTCCAGCGCCGTGGTCGGCTCGTCGGCGATTAACAGTTCGCAGCCTTGGGCAAGCGCCAGCGCAATGCCGATGCGCTGCAACTGGCCGCCGGAGAACTGGTGGGGGAAGTT
>JAISSG010000066.1 GCA_031273185.1 Treponema sp.
GCCCAACCGGGGCGAACCCCTTGTGGCGGAGTTTTTGCGTGGGAACGAGCGACCGCAGGGAGCGACTGACCTAGCAAAAACGGAGCCCGAGCCGCCGTAAGGCGGCGAAGCATATACAGACCTGTTATGCGCTGGTTGTCCGTATACCATTTTTTTATTTACAATATACTATTTTCTTGTTTTTTTTTTTTTTTTTTTAAACATTCTATTTATATTTTTATTTATACGTTCTAATGTTGTTAAAAAATATAAATCTTTATTTTTTTCCCAATGGTCGGGGTCTACAAAAAATTGCATCGGTTCAACTTCTAACGCTTTTGATAGTCGGTCTATCGTATCAAAAGAGGCGCATTTCTTTGCATTTTCTAAATCATAAAGATAATTACCTGTTAATCCTGTATGTTCAGCTATACGTTTTTGTGACAATCCGGCTTCCTTTCTCAAGCGGGCTAAATTTGCAGAAAACAATGATTTAGTTTTGGTTTTTTTATTCATTTAAACACCCCTTTACATAATAAATATGCCTGCCGCGCCGAAGGCGCATTCTTTAATTCATCCATATCTTTAATCAATTTATCCTAAAATCAAGTTTAGGGCAACTGGCGCATAACTCATTTTACACAATCCTTAGCCCCTCCTCTGCGTGTTTTTTTTGAGGCGGGCCCTTGGTTTTGCGGGTCTTCTGACTCTCGGGCTGTGCAGAGCGCGGCTTTTTCCTGCCGCGGACAATACTGTCGTCAAAGAGCAGGTCAAAGGCCCCGGCGGCGCTTTCGACAAATTCCACGGTAATGGCGCTGCGAATATCCTTGTCCAGCTCGTCCCATTCGCCCTGGTTGTCGCAGGGCAGCAGCACCTTCTCCATGTTGTTGCGAATCGCCGCAAGGAGCTTTTCCTTCAGGCCGCCAATGGGCAGTACCCGCCCGGTAAGGGTCAGCTCCCCGGTCATGGCGATGCCGGGGCGCAGCGGTTTCTGGCACAGGGTGGAAAGCAGGGACGCGGCGATGGCGATGCCCGCAGAAGGGCCGTCCTTGGGAATGGCCCCCTCGGGGACGTGGATGTGAAAATCGGTCTTGCCCACGTCGTTCACCTGAAAGTCGTACTTCTCCTGCACACTGCGCAGGTACGAAAGGGCAATGCGGGCGCTTTCCTTCATCACGTCGCCGAGGTTGCCCGTCATGGCAACGTCGCCGTTGCCGTCAAAGCGGGTGCTTTCCACCGGCAAAATCGCCCCGCCGGTCTCGGTCCAGGCAAGCCCGCAGCTTACCCCTACCCTCGCCTCGCGGAACACCACGTCGTTCTTGTATTTCCGCCTGCCCAACAGCTTTTCCAGCCCCTCGCTTTTTACCGTTTTCCTGAACGTGGTAACGTCCTTGCCATCCGCCTTGCCATAACCGGCGGCGACTGCCTGCCGCGCAACACGCCTGATGCAACGGGCTATTTCCCGCTCAAGGCCCCGCACGCCCGACTCCATCGTCCAGTAGCGGATAATCGCCTTGATTGCGTCATCGGTAAAACGGATCTGTGCATCGGTAAGGCCGTTTTCCCGCAGTTCCTTGGGAACGAGAAACTGTTTGGCGATGGCAAGTTTTTCATTCTCGCCGTAGCCGGGAATGTCGATTATTTCCATGCGGTCAAGGAGCGGGTACGGTATGCCGTACAGGGAGTTGGCCGTGGTTATGAACAGCACCCGGGAAAGATCGTAGGGCACTTCCATGTAATGATCGGTAAAGGTTCCGTTCTGCTCGGGGTCCAGCACTTCCAGCAGGGCGCTGGCGGGGTCGCCGCGGAAGTCGCTGGAGAGCTTGTCAATTTCATCTAACAGGATGATGGGGTTCATCGTCCCCGCCTTCCGCATGGACTGGATTATCTTGCCGGGCAGCGCCCCCACATAGGTTTTTCGGTGGCCCCGAATCTCCGCCTCGTCCCGCAGGCCGCCCAGCGAGATGCGGACAAAGCGCCGCCCCAGGGCGCGGGCGACGGATTTGCCCAGGCTCGTCTTGCCTGTCCCCGGCGGCCCCACAAAGCAGAGGATCGGCCCCTTGACGGCGGCGTTCGGCTGGACGGACAAGTGGTTTGACAAAAGCTGCCTGACGGCGATAAATTCCACGATGCGGTCCTTTGCCTTTCGCATGTTGAAATGATCCTCGTCCAGTATGCGTTCGGCCTCGTCCAGGTCCCCCGAATCGGTTGAATACTCGCTCCAGGGAAGGTCCGTGATCCACTCAAGGTAGCCGCGCAGTACCCCCGCCTCGGGGGAAAGCGGCTGGAGCTTTCGCAGGCGGGCAATTTCCCTGGCGGCCTTTGCGACAACCTCCTGCGGGGGGTTCTTCTCGCTGATATGTTTTTCAATCTCGCAAAACTCGTCCTCGACGGCATCCTTGCCCAGTTCCTTGTTAATCTCTTTAAGCTGTTCGTTGAGGTAATACTCGCGCTGGTTCTTGTCGATTCGGCTTTTGACCTTGCCGGAAATATTTTTCTGAATACCGAAAATTTCGTTTTCACGTTCAAGCGTTTCCAGGATCGCCTCAAGCCGATCCCCCGCGCCGGGTATCGCCAGCAAATCGATCTTTTTGTCCGGCTTGAGCTGCATCGAGTTGCAGACCAGGTTGGCAAGGCGCTCGGGGTTTTCCGACTTCTCGACGGCAAGCAGTGTTTCCGACCCGATCTTTTTTGACATCTCGGCGTACTGGTTAAACGAGCGCTGCACTGCCCGCATCAGGGCGACATCCTGCGGCAGCGGCGGGTCGCCAAAAAGCCCCGCGTCAATGGGCGCGACCCGTACCAGGGAATACCCCTCCCGCGCTTCTGCGTCAACGATCCTGCCGCGGTACTCCCCCTGCAACACCACGCGGAACGTGCCGTCGGGGAGCTTGAGGTGCTGGACGATCCGCACCACCGTGCCAAACACCCAGGTTTCGTCGTAAGCCTGCTGGCCCCGATCCCGCTTTTTTATGCAGGATGCAAACAGGCGAAAGTCGCGGCGCAGGGCCTCTTCCAGCGCGCCGATTCCAGGCTGGCCGGTAACAAAGACGGGGACTATGGTATTGGGGAACAGCACAAGGTCGCGCAGGGGTAACAGGGCAAATTCTTCTTCAGTGATCTTTTCGCCGGATTCTATTTTGGCGAATCCAGAAAACAACGACGAGAACCCGGCTTTCTTTGAACTGCCGCCGTGCTTCACGCCGTGCCTCACGGGGAAACCCTACGCGCTTTTCTGGAGCAGGTGAATTATCGGCGACTCGGACCGTTCCACCACATCCTGGGTGATGATCACCTGCTTTTCGCCCTTCATCGACGGTATCTCGTACATTACATCGGTCATGAGCTTTTCGACGATGGCCCGCAGGCCGCGCGCGCCGGTTTTCTGCTTGATGGCAGTGTCGGCGATTGCGTCAATGGCCCCCTCGGTAAACTCCAGCTTTACGTCGTCGTAGGCAAGGGATGCCTGGTACTGCTTGATAATGGCATTGTGCGGCTCGGTGATGATCCGCTTAAGCTCGTCGCGCTTAAGATCGTCCAGGCTAACCGTTATGGGCAATCGCCCGATAAATTCGGGGATCATGCCGAAGTGGATCAGGTCGTCCGGGTGCAGCGATTCAAACAGCTCTTTCAGGGTCTTTTCGCCGCCGCCCGCCTCGGCCCCAAAGCCCAGTGGGTGCTGCACTACCCGCCTGGCGATGAACTTGTCAAGGCCGACAAAAGCACCGCCGCAGATGAACAGTATGTTCGTCGTGTCGATGCGGATCATCTCCTGGTTCGGGTGCTTGCGCCCGCCCTGCGGCGGCACCGAGGCGATAGTCCCCTCGATGATCTTCAACAACGCCTGCTGCACGCCCTCGCCGGACACGTCGCGGGTTATCGAGACGTTTTCCCCCTTGCGGGCGATCTTGTCGATCTCGTCGATGTAGACGATGCCCCGCTCGGCGGAGGCGATGTCTCCCCCGGCGCTCTGTATCAGCTTGAGCAGGATGTTCTCCACGTCCTCGCCCACGTAGCCCGCCTCGGTAAGGGTCGTCGCGTCAACGATGGCAAATGGCACCTTGAGCTTTTTGGCGAGGATTTTAGCAAGCAGGGTCTTCCCCGTCCCCGTGGGGCCTATCATCAACACGTTTGATTTCTCGATCTCGATGTCGCTTGAATTGCTCCTGGCAGGGTTGGCGATGCGCTTGTAGTGGTTGTACACCGCCACGGACAGGGCCTTTTTAGCCGCGTCCTGGCCTATCACGTACTGGTCAAGGTACAGCTTGATTTCCCTTGGCGTGGGTATGTCCCCGGTGAACTGGCTGGACAGCTCGTGATCCTCGTCGGTTAGTATCTTGCGGCATACCTCGACACATTCGTCGCAGATAAAAACATTGTGCGACCCCGCGATAAGCCTGCGGGCCATGTCGGCGCTCTTGCCGCAAAACGAGCAGATTCGCTCAATCCCAAAACCGGTGTTCTTAAGCTTCGCCATTTTTTTCCCTTACCAAAATGCGATCGGCAACGCCATAGGCGACGGCATCCTCGGCAGACATGTAAAAGTCCCGCTCCATGTCGGCGGCAATGATCCCGGGTTCCTTGCCGGTGTGCTTTGCAAAATAGTCTATCGTCATTTTTTTCAAACGGATTATCTCTTTTGACTGAATGCCGATGTCCCGGGCCTGCCCCGACGCGCCCCCCCAGGGCTGGTGGATCAGCATACGCGACGAGGGAAGCACCAGCCGCTTGCCCGGCGCGCCCGCCGCCACGATGAGCGCCGCCATGCTTGCCGCCTGCCCCAGGCATATCGTCTGCACGTCGGACTTGACGTACTGCATGGTGTCGTAAATCGCCAGCCCGGCGGTGACAGAGCCTCCCGGCGAGTTGATGTACAGGTTGATGTCCTTTTCCGTGTCCTGCCCGTCGAGGAACAAAAGCTGGGCGACCACGAGGTCTGCCGTCAGATCGTTGATGTCCCCGTCGATAAACACAATCCGGTCCTTGAGGAGCCTGGAATAAATGTCATAGGATCGTTCCCCCGCCCCGGTCTGCTCGACCACTATGGGAACTAGGCTGTTCATTTGTTCGGTCATACTTATAATCTACCCATTATTTGCCATTACGTCCAGATAATTCGCCGCAGGGCCGGTTTTTATCGTGTTTTCGGCCAAAAGCATGTCGAATAACTTGCGCTCCTTGACGTTGTCCCTGATAAGTTCCTTAATGGTGCCTTCCCCGTAGTGCTGCTTGATCTCCTCGACGGACTCGCCGGACTCTTCGGCCATGTCCTCCAGTTCCTTTTCGATATCCCCGTCGCCGGCGTCGATATGCTCCTGCTCCATAAGGGTATCGACGATGAGCCGCGAATGCAGGGCCTTTTCCGCCGCTGGCCGCCACTTTGTCTCGATGTCGCCAAGGCCGCCGCCGGACATTGCCAGTATCTCAAGAACCTTTTCGTTATCGATGCCGAACTGCCGCGCAAGGTTGCGTATCCTCCCGTCAAGCTCCACCCGCACCATCGATTCGGGGAGGGTTACCGGGGTATTTTCCATGATTTTTTCGAGCAGTTTGTTGATTTTGAGTTCCCGAATCCGCCGCTCCAGGGTTCCTTCAAGGCGTTCCCGTATGCTTTTTTTCAGATCGTCAAGGGTATGGTATTTCTCGTCAACATCCTGCGCCAAATCGTCGTCAAGGTCAGGGAGCTTTTTCTCCTTCAGCGCCGAAAGCGACAGCCTGAACCGCTTGGTTGTTCCGGCGAAGGCTTTTATCTCGGTATCAGCCGCATAGGTCTTGGCAAACACCCTGGTTTCGCCCTTTTTCATCCCGACGATGTCATCGTCAAACTGGTAAGCGTTCTGCCCGCTTCCCAGGGTAAAGGCAAAATCCTCCCGCTGCGAATTGGACAGCATCTCGTCGTTGTCGTCCAGCTCGCAGTAAGTTACCGTTACCACGTCGCCGTTCTGCGCCTCGGCGCTTTCGTCCCGGTCAAGGACAAAGGCGTTGCGCTCCCGCACCTCTGCCAGCTCGCGGGCAATATCATCCTCGGACACCGCCACGCTGGGAACCTCGACCTCAAGGCCCTTCCACTGGCCGATGCTGACCGACGGCAGCACGTCGTACACGACCGAGAAAACCAAGTCCTCGCCAAAGTCGAGTTTCGGCTCGCCCTGGAGTTCGGGCTGGGAATACGGCAGGGGCCGCTCGTCCCGTGGCAGGCCCTCGTCGCCCAGCGCCTCGCCAACCGCCTGTTCGATAATCTTCCCCAGCGCCTCGCCTTTCAGCGATTCGCCGAATTTCCGCTCCAGCACCTCCTGCGGCACATGGCCCTTGCGAAAGCCGGGCAGTTGGACATTTTTGCAGTAGTCTTTGAGCAGGCCCTGGTACTGGGACTGCACGTCTTCCCTGGGGATGGTCAGGCTGAGCCTGACGTTTGATTTTTCCAGGCGGGTGATTTCTTTGGTTACGGACACAGTAGCTACCTCGTAGATTGAATTCCCTGTATTGGGCTTGCGAGAGAAGGGACTTGAACCCTTATGCCTGTGGCACCAGATCCTAAGTCTGGCGTGTCTGCCAATTCCACCACTCTCGCTGCAAGGGCTCCAAAACCAGCCAAATTGACACGACAGGCGGCTTTGTTTGGACAAATCCCATGATTTGTCTCAGTTTACCGATTGCGGGGGGGCGTGTCAACGTGACGGCAAAAAAAAGCCTCCCGGCCCGAGAGGGCCAGGAGGCCTGAAAATTTGGTGGGCGATACAAGACTCGAACTTGTGACCCCCAGCGTGTCGAGCTGGTGCTCTAACCAACTGAGCTAACCGCCCCGCTTTGAGAGAAAAATGCCGCTACGTGGCACCGCGCCGGGTGGCGCGGTTATTTCTGCCGCTCGCGGATTGCGACGTTTACCTCGATCCTGTTCTCTCCGCCAAGTTCCATCGGGACGATAAGGGCCTCTACATCGCCCAGGTTGGTGGAAACTTCCATGTTCTCGCCGGTAAAGAGGGCCGGGGGGGTAAGGTCAAATTTAAAGCCGAGGTCATGGAGCTTGGTTACCGCCTGGGCGGTGATCATGTTGGCAAGTTCCTGTATTGTCGCCTTGGCAAGCTCGTCAAAGACGGTAAAGGTCTCCTGGTTCATTGTCCCTGACACATACAGGGCGGTTTCCTTGGACATGTCAAAAAGGACCCGGCCTTCGACATCGCCGGCAAGCCCCACGAGCGCGGCAACGCCTTTGATTGCCATGGAGGTAGGCTTCAAAAAGATCTCGCCGCGTTTAACTTCGGAATTCATTACTTCCTTAAGAATGCTAAAGGCAGATTCAACAAAGGGGTTGATATATTCAACTCTCATCACTCGCTCCTTCTATTTTCTCAATATTAGGCATTGTACACAAACGCCGCAACCGGATCGTTGGACAGGGAAGTCCAGCCGTCTCCGTAGAGTTCCTCGTTTTTCCCCAGTATCACCAGGGCCCGGCTTTTCAGCTTTTCGGTAAAGCCGAAAATCATCCTGGACTGATCCTGCTCCGTAAAGAACGACAGCAAATCACGGGCAACGATCAGGTCCAGCTCCGGCAGGGGGTTGTCGTTCAGCACGTCATGGTACTCAAACACTATCGCATCCTTGATCACCTGGTTGAACGAAAACCCGCTCTTCCCCTCAACCATATATTCCCGGCAGTATTCGGGGACCTCCTCCAGATCAAAAACCATGTTCGGCGCCTGGCTTATTGCCATGATATCGTTGTCATTGGCCCATATCTTCAAATTCAGGTTCGGATACTTTGACTTGAGTATACACGCAAGCGAATAAGTTTCATAGCCCTTGCCGCAGCCAATATTCCAAACCTGCAAGCTGCTGGAGGAAACGCTCGGCAATATACCTTTGACGGCATCGGCATAGCCATCGTCCCAGAAAGCATCCGAGCAGGGAGAGAAAAAATTTGAGAGAAACTCGTCGGCATCGGACGCGCCCCGCAGTTGCATGTCGCTGGTCACCCGGCTGACGCTCCACTCGGCATAGCGGCGGCGAATCCACGACTCGTTCAGCGGCGACGCCTGAAAATGCTTCAGCGCCAGAAGGCCTTCCTTTATAAAGCCAATCGCCGAATCCACCGCGGCTTTCCGCTGCTCCTCGGCCTCCTCCGCCTGAACCGGGGAAGGCGGGGGGAAGGCGCCGGCACCGATTGGGGCGACCCGTTCTTTTTGCTTTTCCTCTTTGTTCTGGCCAAATATCCGTACCACGTCGAGGATAATGTACAGGGCGCCGTCCTTTTCCACCACGCCCGAAATAAACTTGATGTTTATGTCGCCAAAGATCGGGTGGGGCGGCTGTATCGACTCGTGGGTGATCCCCACCACCTTGTCGATCTTGTCAACGATGGTCCCGTACACCTGATCGTTGATGCGGAGGATCAGCATGTTCTCCTGGCCGTCGGCCTTTTTTTCCAGGGGCATGTGGAAAAAGTTCCTGAGGTCGATGATGGGGATGATGTCGCCGCGCAGGTTGTACACGCCCCTGACAAAGGATGCCGCGTTCGGCACAAAGGTGAATTTGTCGGCCTTGGCGATTTCCTTGACGTTCATGATGTCAACACCGTAATCTTTCCCCGCAAGGGAGAAAGTGATCATCTTGAAATCGACCGTATCGGCCCGCTCTTTCTGCTCCTGCAGATCGGCGTTTACCTGGGCAAGGTCTTTTATTACTGCTGCCATATACACCTACTTTATTGAAGCTTCGCGGATTTGGCGCTGCTCCATTTCTTTTTTGAGTCCCAATTCCAGAAGCTGGCTGACATCAATGATCAGGGAGACCGAACCGTCCCCCAGTATGGAAGCCCCGGCAATCCCGGGCGAATTGGTAAACTGATCCCGCAGAGGCTTGATGACCACGTCCTCTTCCCCGATGAGGCTGTCCACCATGAAGCCCATTTTCTTCTCGGCGGTACCCACGATGACGATGAAGTTGTAGTCCTTTCTCTCCTCGGTTTTGATGCCGAAAAGCCGGTTAAGGCGGAGCAGGGAGATAACGTCGCTGCGGATGTTGAACACCTCGTAGTTGTCGATCTTCTTGATCTCCTCCGGCTTTACCCGCAGGCTCTCGATAACGCTGTTGATGGGTATGGAGTAGATTTCCGTGCCGACCCGCACCAGGAGGCCCTGGATGATCGCCAGGGTGAGCGGCAGCTTGATGGTGAATTTGGTCCCCTTGCCGTGCTCGGAACTGACGGTGACCGTGCCGTTGAGCTTGTCAATCGAGCGGCGCACCACGTCAAGGCCCACGCCCCGCCCGGAAATGCTCGTGATCTGCTTGGCGGTGGAGAAGCCCGGCTCAAAGAGCAGGTTGAAGGCCTCAACGTCGGTCAGGAGCTTGTTGGAGCTGATAAGCCCCCGCTCCACGGCCTTTGCCTTGACCGCTTCGACATCAATGCCCTTGCCGTCGTCGGAAATCTCGATGA
>JAISSG010000095.1 GCA_031273185.1 Treponema sp.
GGTGTTTTTGGGGAAATTTTGACTTTTCAGCTTGTTTCCAAGGAGCTAAAATGTTCATGCGTTTGTCGTGGCCAACAAAGCCTTCTCCGGGGTCGCCGGAACATTGGCAACGCTCGGCGTCGGCATTGGAACCGCTGCGCTGGTAAAAGGCGGCATCGATTACCAAAACGCCGTTGTCAGGATTGCCACAAACGCCGGGGTATATGGCCGCGAGGTAAATGAATTCGGCAGGCGGCTGCTACAGATTGCGTATGATGCCAAGGTTCCGCACCAGGAATTAATTGCCTTCGCCAATACAGCGTCGGAATGCGCTATTGGGCTTGAAGACATAACAGGCAACATGCCGTTCATGGCCGATGTTATCCAGGCGCTTGGAATCAGCGGGGAGGAAGCCGGGCAGCTTTTTACAACCCTTTTCAAGCGCGGCGTTGACGCGGACGCGTTAAAAGAAAAGCTGAACAACCTCGCGGAAATCGGCAACCGCCTGGGCGACATGGGCATTACCCAGTTCGCAAAATTCCTGCCATCATTGGGCGAGACAAGCGGCGGCGCGCTTGGCAATATAGAAGACCTGTATGTCGCCCTTAACATGCTCGCAAAAGGAACAAACAAGCCCCAGCAGGCATTGCAGCAATACCAGTCCGCGATGAATGATTTTGCGAAATCCGATACAAGGGACGCTATACGCCGATTCATGGATGGTTTTGATGTTCTTAACGAGGACACCGGGGAGTTAAAAAGTTTTGCCGAAATAATGGAAACACTTTCAAAATTTGGCGAGCAGACCGGCACAACCGCCTATTTTGACAAGATGTTTGGTTTAAGCGATTCCACCATAAAGGCCCTGAAGCAGTACAATAATTATTACCAGGAAACAATAGAGAAAGTCGGCGAGCTGGGCGACACTTCAAACGCAGTAGCCAAACGCGCCGAACAGAACGCCGGGACAATCGAGGCAAGCCTTACCAGGCTGAAAAGCGCGGCATCCGATTTAGCAAGCTCAACGCTGATAAAGCCGGTTGAAAAACTTGCCGACTTGCTGAACCAGCATCCGAGGGGGATGGAATACGCTGTTTACGGGCTGGCAGTGGCCATGGGCACGCTTGCCGTTATGAAAGCGTTTACAACGGTGGTTTCTTTTATCGGGAACCTTAAAACGCTGAAAGACGGCGGCGGGGTGGCCGGGGGGCTTGCCGGGGGCGGCGCGGGGATCCCGGTGCACGTCACCAACTGGGGCGGGGCGGCGGGATCGACGATGATGCCCGGAATAGGAAATGGCGGATCTACTCCCGGACTCGGAAATGCCGGAGGCGCAAAGCCGGGCAGCTTGCCGGGCGCTCCGAACATCAGCCTGTTCGCAAAAGCAGCCGGTCTTGGCCTTGCTACAGGGGTTGCGACCGCCTTTGTCGAGATTCCTAAAATGAAAAGAGAACTTGACGCGATAAAACAGAATGGGAGTTTGACTGAAAAAGAGCGCGGCAGAGCCAAAGGCGGCGCGATTGGGGGCACATCCGGCGGCATTGCCGGCGCGACTGGCGGGGCCGTCGCCGGAACTCTGTTAGGCGCAATAGCGGCAAGCGCGATAGCGGGAACAGCCATCGGTACTGCGGTACCCGGACTCGGTAACATTGCGGGGCTTTTGATTGGGGCGAGTGTCGGCGCAGCCGGATACTACTTCGGCGGCAAAGCGGGGCGGGCTATTGGAGCGGGTATCGGCGGGGCCGTCGCGGGAGATGACGAAGACGCTGCCCGCTCTCCGGGCATCTCCCTAACCAATGCACATCGCCGCACTGGCGGTCGTCGCCATCAAGTGGACGATTTAATCGTAACTCCCTCCGGCGAGTTCAGCACCCACCCGGACGATTACATTTTCGCCATGAAAAACCCCGCATCGCTGGTCAACAACGAAATTCACAACGAGGTACGCACGGTTCAATTCATGCCGCAGGCAACGCCCCCGGTGGTCGTTGAAGGGGAGATTGAATTAAAAAGCGAGCTTGTTATTGACGACAAAGGCTACCGGCTCCGGCAGCAGGTCGGCAAAAACACCACCCCCTATAAATTCGCCGTGGGAAGCGCGGGAAACGCGAGGCTTATACAATGAGCGCCGATGATGCAATAAGCGCCAAGCCGCGATTCGACGCGTCCCTGCCCGCGCCTTACAAAGAAAACTGGCGGGAAGCCTGCCGCGCCGATGCCAGCGAAAGCCCCCGCTTGGCAAGCTACCAGGCCCCGGGCGGGGAGGCAATCCCCTTCATACAAAAAAGTTTCCGTTTTTCAGGCGGCCAGTCAAGGGACACGGCGGAATACCCTTTCGGCGGCCTGTGGTCAAACGAATACCTCAACGAGAAACCGCAGAGCCTCGCCGTGGACGGATTCCTGCGCGGCCCCGCCTACATCGCGCAGCGCAACAAGCTGATAGAGGCGCTGCGCGTCCCAACCGATGACGATAAGCCCGGCTATATTGATTTACCGTTCTGGGGCAGGTTCCCGGTTGTGGTAAACGACAGCTATGAAATATCCGAAGCCGCCGACGAGCAGGGGCAGTGCGCGGTTTCAATATCGTTCACCCGCGCAGGGGCCAGCTTCAATGATCGCATGGATGAGACGCATCTTCCTTCGGTGCAATTGGATAGCACGATGGCGAAACTAGAAGCCGCCGCTATCGATGACTTTGAAACCAAGCTGTCCAAAGGCCGCATGGCCCTTGGACAGCTTATGGCGGGGTTCGGCCATATTAAAAACACGCTTATAAGCATCCTGGGCAGGGTACAGGGAGCGCAGGCGATTCTTAACGGGATAACCAATGAAGCCCTGGGCATTGCGAATCTCGTCAGCCGGGGAATCCGCGCCCCCCGTGAATATGCCCAGGCTCTTTTTAACGCCGGGAATTCAATCGCCGGAGGTGTTTCTGGGATAAAAAACAGCATCGCGCTGCATGGCCGAGAAAACAGCGGGAACAGGGCCTCGCCTTCATTGCCAGCCCCGGACAATGAAAAAAACGTTGCGGTTTTGTTTTTGTCAGAAAGTTCTTTTTCCTTGCCTATCGAAACGGCTACCGCCAGCCAGGAGAACACGAGAACCGCCCTTGAAAACTTGTACCGGACAGTGGCTTTCCTGGCTTCGGCCAGAATCATCGCAGGCATGGATTCCCTTGCCTACAAAAAAGCGGAAGGGTATTGGCGGCTTCTTAAAAAACTGGAGGAAAGCATTGACCGGGAAAACCCCGCCGTATATGCCGCCATTCAGGACGTGCGCATCGCGTTGTCGCAGGATCTGTCAAGGCGGGAATTAAGCAGGGAAATGATCCGCAAAATTTCTATCGCAGCCCCGCTGCTATACCTGGCCCATTACCTCGGCTGCGATGAGGATAAAATCAGGAGACTCAACGGCATCGCCGATTCTTTTGTGGTCGAGGGGGACGTGATTTATGTCTAGGATTGTCGTGAAAAACGCCACAAGCGGCAGGGAGCTTCTCTGGCGGCATATCAAGATCAAGAAATCCCTTGACGATATTTGCCATACCCTGGAACTGGAAATCCCCGCGAGCGAGCGTGCCAAGGTAGGCAAGCACGACAGAATCACCGTGCGCTATGTGAATTCGATTGTGCGAGAGCCGCACGGGCTGGTTACTACCGTCCTGGTTGATGAAATTACCGCCAGCGCGGATGCCGCAAAGCACAGCATTATGGTTATAGGCCGCAGCCCGGCGCGGGATATTATCGATTCAACATGGACAGATGCGCGTACAGGAATGACTCTCTTTGGATTTACTGAGTATATTGCGGGCAAGTTTGGCATTGAATGTACCAATATCCCTACCAACCGGGGTGATCCTACAGCCGAAGTGCCATATTTTTCATGGCAGAACGAAAGCCCCTGGATGAAGATTATCACCGAAGCGGACAGCCAGGGCTTTATCCTTACCTCTAATGAAAAGGGAGGCTTGTACATTTGGCAGCCTGAAGGCGCGGTACGGGAAGCAGAAAAGTTTTACCTCACCGAAGGGCAAAACGTAAAAACAATCGAATGGAAAGCAAACGGAGCCGAGCAGTACCACGAGTATATTGTAAGCGCCGGGGGCAGGGAGGAAAGAATACTAGATGATACCTGCAATAATAACCGCATTTTGACCATCGACCTTACAAACCCCATCATCGACCCGGTAAAGCTCCGGCGCAGGGCGGAAACAGAGATGCGCCGCAGGAGGGAAGACCGCGTGACCGTGGCCGTCCCCGGCTGGGGCCTCACGGACGCGCAGATCCAAAAAAACCTGGGGACGAACCTTAGCGGGAAAGAAATTTTCTGGGTCCCGAATTTACTAATCCCTGTTAGTATGCCCTCGCTGGGCCTTGATGATAAACTTTTGATAGCCGAGGTCGAGCAGGAGGCAAGCGCGGAAACCATGAGCAGCACAATAACCCTGGTGGATCGGGAGGCGTATTCATGATTGACCAGATCAGGGAGCTGGGCGCGAAGCTGCGCAATCTGTTTGCCATTGGCGAGTTGCAGAAACGCTGCGATGACGGCAGGATACAGGTTAAAACTCATAACAATAAAGTTGTTGAAAAGAAAGAAGCCTTTCCCTACGGTTTTTTCGCCAAGGCGAAAAGCGGCACGGCTTTTGTATTCTGCCAGGGCGGGAATCTGGACGGCTTTGAGGTTTTCCCGGTACAGCCGGGCGACGACATTACGCCGCCGGAGCTTGAGGAGGGCGATGCCGCGCTGTACACGCAAAGCGGCGGCTGGGTAATAGCGCGGGAGAACGGGACGGTAGAGCTTTTCGGGGCAGACGCCGGGGGCGTGGTCAAGGCCGCAGAGCTGAAAACCCAGCTTGGTAAACTGGCGGCGCGTGTTGACGGAATCATAGATGCTTTAAGTAATTCGCAGACCGCCGCCCAGGATGGCGGGGCGGCTTACAAGGCGCAAGTTGCAGCGGCGCTGGCGGCCCTGGCAGACAAAGAGGATTTTTCCGACATAGAAAGCGAGAAGGTGTTGCATGGAACAGGATAACAAACCAATAGCCGTTGAAAACTGGGCCGACATCCGGGAGCTTGCCCGCATGAGCATCGGCACGGACAAGGGGACATGGCAGGCCGATCCTGATTTCGGAAGCGAACTCTGGCTCCTGAAAAAAACAGGGAAGGTGGACGGCCAGACGGCGGGAGTTCTGGAGCGGATGATCCGGGAATCCCTGCAATGGCTTATAGAGGACAAACTGGCAGATACCGTTAGTTGCGCGGCGGAACGGAACGGCAAAAACCGGATTGACTATCGCGTAACGGTCACCCGGCCAGACGGCTCATTGGTAACGGTCGAGGAGGCGTGGGGTGTCGTTTAAGCGGGATTCCCTGGCGGTTCTGCATGATCGCATATACGCGAATTACACCAGCCATTTCCGGCCCCTGGATAAAACGCCACGGCAAAACCTCCTCAAAGTTTTCGCTTCTGTGGACGCAGGAATCTATCACCAGCTATTAGGCGACCTTGATTTCCTTGCAAAGCAGATATTCCCCGATACCGCCGAGGGGGAATATCTGCGGGAGCACTGGTCAAGCAGGGTCGCTCCCCTTTACGCCATCGCCGCATCCGGCGAAGCGACGATGAGCGGAACCGCCGGCAAGCCGATCCCCTCCGGCGTGGTTTTTCAGGCCGCTTCCGGGGAGCGGTATTACCTGGCAAACGCTTGCCGGCTGGACGGCAGCGGCCAGGCCATTGTTACCGTGAAAGCCGAAAGCCCCGGCCAGCAGGGGAACCTGGCAGCCGGGGAAAAGCTGGAAATTATTTCAGCGCTGCTGGCAGGGATAGATTCGGAGGCCGTGGCAAGCGGCAGCGGCATTGTTGGCGGCGCCGACGCGGAGACCGACGAGGAGTACCTGGCACGGGTGCTTGCCGCTCTGCGTAACCCCGCCCGCTACGGCAAGCCCGGCGATTTCGCGTTATGGGCCAAGGATGCGAGCCCCGAAGTCAGCGCGGCATGGGAATTCAGGAATTTCGGCGTTTTCGGCGCGGTACTGGTGCAGGTTATAAAAGGGAACCAGATTGGCGGCGTTCATCCGGTGAACAATCTGGCGGAAGTGCGAAATTATATAACCAATGTCGCGCCGCCCGTTCTTTTTGAAGTACGGACGCCAGACATCAAAATAATCAATCCATCAGCATCACTGCCTATTCAGGAAGACACGCAGGCTAATAGGGAACTGGCGGAAAGACGTATGCGCTCCTATATGCAGGCGGCGGCAAAGCCCGGCGTACAGATAACGGCGGGGGCTTTGCGCCTGGCTGCCATTGACGGGGCGGCGATCACCGATGCTGCGGTCAAGCTGGGCGGCGATGCAGCCGGAATCGTCGCAGCTACAATTCTCGAATACCCGTATATCGGGGAGGTAACATGGGAATAGCGGCAGCGCCCAGGGCGCGGTATGAAAACGCCATAAGAAAACTTTTTCCCCAAGGGGAATACTGGGAAAAGCAATTCGCCGATCCTGGGAGCGACGCGTCCCTTTTCGTGGAAGCAAAGGCCGCCGAATTAAAAAGATTCCGGGAGCGGATGGGCGCGCTGCTGGACGAAGGCAAGCCGGAAAGCGCGACGGGATTGGTTTCCGGCTGGGAGCGCGTCCTCTTGGACGGCGTATTTCCAAGCCTTGGCATAGGCGAGCGGCGGCTCCAGCTTGGATCAAAAAACGGTTTGATTCCAAACCGCGCCGGGTTGCAAAAAACAGCGGCGATATTCGGCCTGGATATCCAAGGCATAACCATTCCCTTCCGCCCGGCGTTTTTCGGCCACGCCTGCTTCGGGGCGGATCGCCTGGCAAGCCCTGCGGCCTTCTCGGTTTTGCTTGTTTGCGCGTCCCGGCCAAAAGAGGAAATGAGGGATGACTTTGAGGCCCAGATAATATCAAGGCTCTTATCAAATTATATCGTTTATTTTATATATGGAGGCGACTGATGGCTGGCATGCATCCTGACAATGAAACTATCAATATTTTCGGCCAGGACGTATCCTGGCCAGGGGTGGATCCTGAAACAGGGAAATTTACCAACGGGGATTTTACAGACCCGCTCAAGCGACCGTCTTTTATCCCGGCTGAAACCGTCAACCTGGTTTTAGACAACATAGCCAATCTTATCGCCAGCCTTGGGGGCACCTAATAATAGTGGTACGGATCAACTCTCATTAGCATTGTCGAAAAAAGCCAACATTGCGAGTCCTGTGTTTGTCGGTACTCCAAAAGTGCCAAGCAAGACCGGCGCGGCGACGGGCGACGGCACGCTGGTCGCCACCGAGGCCCAAGTCGCGAATGCCGCGCTGCGGCCGCTGGGCGATCTGCCGCCCGGCGAGCCGGTTGGCAGCAGGAAAGCGACATACAGGGTCATAAGCGGCGACGGCAGGTTTCCAGCCGATTTCGGCGCCGGACTAGCGGCATCATCGAACCCCGGCGGGGGAAATTACGCCCTGCACCTGTATACCGCCCAAGGCAGGTTTTGGGTGCAGATGACGGCTGATGCCAGCGACGTCACGCTGGCCGGCTGGAGGGAGCAAGCCCCTCTCGAAAGCCCAGCTTTTACCGGGAGCCCAAAAATAAGGTTCGGCAACGTCGATAATCGGATAGCGGTAGCGGCGGAAACCTCTGACCCGTACGATGCAGATCTCCCAATAGGGACGTATATAGCTTGCTGTGTTAATGATAACGTCCAGCGTGCGCTGAACAGTGCGGTGATTCAACCGCGTATCCAGTCCCAAGGACAATACGTCGTGTCGGAAATTTCACCCTTTTAAGCGGGACTTGGCGTAATTCTGGAACCAGCGGAAAAGCGAGCAATGAGTATATTTTACTAAGGAGGGTAGCATAGTGTTTTCAGACGCAAGAGAACCGCGCTGGGCCGAC
>JAISSG010000152.1 GCA_031273185.1 Treponema sp.
ATGCCCAAACGACGGGTTCCCGAACAAGTCAAATCTATTGTACTATTACCTGTAATTAGCCTGAACATTATCTGCGCTAGTTGAGGGTAAACTCATGACTGCCGAAGAAAAGCTCAAAACAGCCCGTTTTCTCGATCTTGCCGCCAGTTCACTCTTGTCGGGCTACAGAATCGCTGAGCGGGATTATCATTTTTGCGACAGCGAAGACCCCGAATCGGGCCATGCCGAAACCGGCAACAGTCTTGAACAAATCGCGGCTGAAATAAAGGCGTGCAGAGCCTGTGCGCTGTGCGAGGGCAGGACCAATGCCGTACCCGGCGAAGGCACACAGCAGCCTCTTGTAATGGTGATCGGCGAAGGGCCCGGTGCGGACGAAGACGCGGCAGGCAGGCCCTTTGTGGGCAGGGCCGGGCAGCTCCTTGACAAAATGCTCGCCGCGATCGGGCTGTCCAGGCAGACCAACAGCTTTATCGCCAACGTCATCAAGTGCAGGCCGCCGCAAAACCGCGACCCCTACCCGGACGAAACCATCGCCTGCGCCTCCTTTCTCAGCAGGCAGATACAACTGCTCAGGCCGCGTTTCATCCTCTGCGCGGGAAGGATCGCCGGGCAGACGCTGCTCGAAACCACCGCGCCGATCGGAAAGCTCCGGGGAAAATTCGTCGATTACAAGTGCGGCGACCTGACAATGCCGTTCATCGCCACCTACCACCCCAGCGCCCTTTTGCGAAACGAGGAACTCAAGCGCCCCGCCTGGGAGGACCTGAAGCTGCTGCGTTCCGCGCTGGTCGATGCGGGCCTGGGGGACAGGCTGCAATGAGTCCGGCCTGGTTCGAACTGGTTTTCGACATCCCCGCAGATCAGGCGTTCACTTACCGCGCCGACGAAAAAGGCGAGGCCGCCGTTGGCAAGCGGGCGATGGTTCCCTTTGGCAATCGTGGCCGTGACAGCCTCGGCTTTATTGTCGGGGTGCGAGAGTCGCCGCCTAGTGGCCTTAGCGAATCAGCGATAAAACCAATCCGCCGCGTGGTAGACGCAGAGCCGATTTTCGACGAGCGCGACATCGCCCTTGCCCGCTGGCTTGCCGCCTACTACCTTTGCAGTACCGGGCAGGCAATCGCCGCGATGATCCCCTCTGGCCGGCGCATGGTTTCCTTCGCCTCGTTCATCGCCGACAGCGATGACATTACCGATGCCCCGCTGGAACTTTCCAGTGAACAGGAGGCGGCGTTAAGCGCTATTTTAAGGACTGGGGAATGGGGAATGGGGAATAGGGAGGAAGAGGGGAAGGCTTCCCAGTCCCCAGTCCCCAGTCCCCAGTCCCCAGTCCCTAGTCCCCAGTCCCCCCCCCCCATGTTCTATCTCTACGGCATAACCGGCTCCGGCAAGACCGAGGTGTTTCTCCGTGCCGCCGAATCCATGCTAAAAGCGGGCAAGTCCGTTATCTACCTCGTGCCGGAAATTTCGCTGACGCACCAGACGGCGCAGGTTATCGGCAGGCGTTTTGGTTCTGCGGCGGCGACGTTGCACTCGGGGATGAGTCCGAGTGCGCGGCTTGCCGAGTGGGGGCGGATACGAAGCGGCGAAGCGCCTATCGTGGTGGGGCCACGGAGCGCGGTGTTCGCGCCGGTGCAGAACCTTGGGCTGGTCATTATCGACGAGGAACATGACGGCTCGTACAAGTCGGGCAACACGCCGCGCTACCACGCCCGGCAGGTTGCGATACGCCGCTGTTCGGTCGAGGGGGCAAAGCTGGTGATGGGCTCGGCAACGCCCTCAGCCGAGGCGTGGAAGCTGATGGCAGAGGGGACGATCAAGCGGCTCGATCTTTCACTGCGCCTTGCCGGGGGAAGCCTGCCCGAGATAAAAGCGGTCAGCCTGGAAAAAGCCGAGGGCTGCCTGACCGAGGAACTCAAGGAAGAAATTCGCATAACGGCCCGTATGGGGCGGCAGACGATACTGTTTCTGAATCGCCGTGGCTTTGCTTACTTTTACCACTGCCCTTCCTGTGGCTACGAGCAAACGTGCAAACGCTGTTCGGTATCGCTTACCTGGCACAAAAGCAAGGGCAGGGCCCTTTGCCACTACTGCGGCTATTCCGAGCCGCCGCCCGCCGCCTGCCCCCACTGCGGTTCCCTCGAAGCGTCATACCGGGGCTTCGGCACGGAAATGATAGAGGAAGAGGTGCGGCGGACTTTCCCCGATCTGCGGGTACGCCGGGCGGACGCTGACGCGGTAAGCGGCAAGGGTATGCTTGAGGAAACCATCACGCAGTTCAAGACCGGGTTGATCGACATACTGCTGGGAACCCAAATGGTCGCCAAGGGGCTGAACTTCCCCGGCGTGCGGCTGGTGGGGGTGATCCTCGCCGACACCGGCCTGCACTTGCCGGACTTTCGCGCAGCCGAGCGCACTTTTTCCCTTATTGTGCAAGTGTCGGGCAGGGCGGGACGCTACTTCCCCGACGGCAAGGTCATCGTGCAGACCCTCCGCATGGGCGACCCGGTGATCACCCGATCCTGCGCCGTTGACATCGACGGCTTTTTCAGCGCGGAACTGGCCCAGCGGGAGGCGCTGAAATTCCCCCCGTACAGCCGCCTTATCCGCCTGAGCGTCCGCAGCCGGGACGCGGCCCGCGCCGATGCCGCGATACAGCGGCTGGCAGACCTCGCCGGGCCGCTCATTCCACCCGGCGCCGATATGCTCGGCCCGGCGGAATGCCCCATCGGTATCATCAACAGAAACCACCGCCGCCAGCTTATCCTGCGGGGGGCTTCGATGGGGACGCTGCACGCGGCGGCGCGCCTCCTGCTGGAACGCTACGAGCAGGGCCGCGACGGGCGGGTGTACCTTGAAGTGGACGTTGACCCGGTAAGCCTTTTGTGACGTTAATTACACCCTGGCAAGATCGTTCATGTCATCTTTAAGCTGCGCCGTCATGGCAAGCATCTCGGTATAGCTTGAATTAACGCTGGCGGTAATTTCCCGCAGGGCGCTGAGGCTGGTAGAAATTTCGCTACTGCCTGCGGATAGTTCGCTCAACGTATTGATAAGCTCCGACATGGTACTGGCAAAGCCGTTAATTTCCCGGGACATACCGCTGATCAGATCATTGGTGTCGCTTGAACGCTTGGAAGTAACATTGATCCCACTGATGATGTTCGACAGGGTCTGGGAGATATTCCGGGAATTTTCTCTGGTCGTTTCGGAAAGATGGCGTATCTCGTTGGCAACAACGGCAAAGCCCCTGCCCGCATCCCCCGCATGCGCCGCCTCAATCGCGGCGTTCATTGCCAACAGGTTGGTGTTGGCGGCAATCCCGCTGATGATCTTTATCGCCGAAGCAATACCGTCCACGGATTGGGAAATGCCCTGCACCGATTGGATAGTGTCGCGCATCGATACCTGCCCATTGGCGGCGTTTGCTACCAGGCTATTAATGGATTCCTGTTTATGCTGGAAATGGTTTGAAGTAGCCCTGAGGGAGTCAACCATTTTTTCGGTGACGGACGCAGATTCGTCCACCGATGCCATCTGCGAGCCAACCTTGGCGCTCAGATAGTTCACGACGCTGTTCATCCCTTCAATGAGCTCAAGGGCACGGCTGATATGCTGCTGCAGTTCGCTGTGGATTTTCTCTATGGCCCGCTTGTCTTCCTCAAGCAGGGCAAGGTTGAAATGGGCGCAGTTTTCCGGCTTGTTGAGCTTGTTGAAAATAGCCGTCGCCATCAATTTGCAGCTTCCGTAACCGCAGGCGGTGCAGTCAAATATATCATCGGCGGTAAATTTCTTCATGCTCTTGTAGACTTCGGTTAACTGCGCCTCGTTGGGACGCTTTATGGTATTGTTCCCGGAGAGGTTGCGGTAGCTCCGGTTATACAGCCCGGGCTTCCAGTATTTCTTCAGAATATTGTGGTATTTGGTATACGCCTTGTCCAACTGCCCGGGTTTCATCTGCTGTTCAAGCGCCGCGCTGCGCTTGCGCACCGGGCTTTCAAGCATGTCCAGGGGCGCGTCGCAGTTCCCCGTGCCGGTCCCGCCGTTGCACCCCTTTTCGCAGTTCAGGCAGTCTACCAGCACGGGGAATTGTATTCCCGGCTTGTTCAGCAACTCGGCGACTTCCTTCAGGTACGGGTAAATCGTGTGAACCCCTTCGATCTTGCGGGTATCCCGTCTGATGCCCGGCACAAACCGTTCCGCCGTGTCCAACAAGCCGCCGGGGGAGGAAAACTGCACGGCGCGTTCCGGCAGCGCTCCCATGTACTCAAGCTTGGGAAAAGATCCAAGATTGACGTTCTGTTTTTCAATAAAATTTTTCAGGCCCACCATGGTAACGTTGTAATCGCCCAGCCTGGTTTCGTCAAATTCCCGGCGCTTGGCAATGCACGGCGAGATAACGGCGATTTTGTGATTCTGGTACTGGGGATAGTATTCACGGACCATTTTTATGGTGTGCAGCATCGGACTGTCCGCAGGCGCAAGGTAGGGCAGCAATTCAGGATAATAAATTTCTATGAAGGTAACAATCGCCGGACAGGGCTGGGCAATAACCAGGCGGGGCTTTTTTTCATTGATATAGTGTATGTAGGAAACAACGGTCAGCTCCGCCCCGAAACTTACGTCGAACAGCGCGTCAACCCCAAGCGACTTGAGATAGCCGTTCAGGTTGAGGTACTGGTCGGGGAAAAAAGCGGCAATCGCCGGGGCGACAATGACGATCATTTTGTCCCCGTGCTTTAAGTCCGTAAAAAAATGGGGCGCATCGTCCACGATCTGCCGCGCCTTGTGGTGGCAATCGGCAATGCACTGCCCGCAGCCAATGCACAGATCGGGATTAACGAGCAGTTTCTTCCCCGAGCCGTCCATGCAGTATTTTACCGGGCAGGCGGTAATGCAGGCATAACAGTTGATGCATTTTTCCTCGTCGATCTTGATAACCGGGGTAAGGGCTGTTATTCCCACTGGGTATCTCCTTATGCTGGGTCAGTTACATTATAATCGGCATTCCAGCTTTATGGAAGACGGGCATTCCGCAACCGATATACCGGCTTTGACGTGACAGCCTAGGAAATGAATTTTCTGAAAAAGCCGCACTGGGCGTCGTTGCATTTTTTGGCGGTCTCGGAAAAAACCCTCAGGTGGAACACGTGGTTTATTTCCTTTTGTTCTTTCGTGCCGTATACCTCGAACACCGCCTCGATGCCTTTTTGCCTGAGGTGCTCAAACATGGGGCGGGCGTGGGGCAGAAGGAAGTCGTTCGCCGAC